>JBMZFW010000018.1:0-20619 GCA_049615605.1 Alphaproteobacteria bacterium
TCAATGTATTGTGAAACTGGGTCATATTTATTAATTACTTTCATATGACAGCCACAGAACAAACAAAGCTTTTCACAAAATGGAATATGCACATACAGCGATAATTCATCAACTGTTTTATGTAAATTACCATACCAAGATTTTACAACATTGCTGTCCACCGTATCATTAAAGTGTGGTGCAGTTGGATAGCTAGTATACCTTGGAACAGAATTGCTGTTTTGAATGTGCTTTATTAATTTGCTCATTTAATAACCTTAAATTAATTTTTTGTACTATACATTATATATTACAAAATTGGAATACTGCGATTTATAATTTCACGCATTGAAAAATATGATTGCAACATTGATACATTGGTAAGCTTTGATAATTTATGTCTGTGTATTTCTTCATAATCTTGAATATCACGAACTGCAATTTTAACTAGGTAATCATATCTTCCGCCCATAAGGTGACATTGTATTACCTGTGGAATTTTTGTAATTTCTTCTTCAAAATTACGCAGTTTATCTTCCCCTTGTTCTGCCAATGTTACCATTAACATAATTAATGTTTTATAACCCATTTTATCGTGATTAATATCCGCACTGTACCCATCAATAACACCGCTTTCTTCCAAAGATTGTACACGGCGAAGACACGCAGATGGGCTTAACCCCACCGCATCTGAAAGGTTGGCATTGCTGATACGACCGTCTTGTTGCAGGTTTGTAAGAATTTTTTTGTCTATATTATCCATTTTTAACCCCTTTTATTTTGTTAATTTATAATATTTTAGAATATTCTTGCATAAAAATATATTTTTTATCGTATTTATTGCAATATAATAGCAAATATGCACAACATTTGCAAAGTAATTTTATAAAATCCATATATAATGTTATTCATTGGTATTAATATTAAATGAGAGGGAGAATTATGTTAGTAGGCGTTCCAAAAGAAATTAAAAATCACGAATATCGTGTTGGTCTTACACCAAGTGGTGTTATTGAATTGGTTGCAAACAACCACCAAGTTATTGTTGAAACAAACGCAGGTAGCGGTGTTGGTTTTTCTGATGAAGATTATGTAAATGCAGGTGCAACAATTGCATCAACTGCCAAAGATATTTTTGATAAAGCAGAAATGATTATCAAGGTAAAAGAACCGCAAAAAGTTGAATGTGAAATGTTGCGTAAAGACCAATTATTATTCACATACTTACACCTTGCCCCAGACCCAGAACAAACAAAAGGTTTAATTAAATCTGAATGTGTGGCAATTGCTTATGAAACTGTAACGGACAATAATGGAAGATTACCTTTACTTGCCCCAATGAGCGAAGTTGCCGGTCGTATGTCAATCCAAGCAGGAATGCATTGCCTTGAAAAAGCACAAGGTGGTTCAGGCGTATTGCTTGCCGGCGTACCAGGTGTTGCCCCAGGTAAAGTTGTGGTAATTGGCGGTGGTTTCGTTGGTGAAAATGCAGCCCGTATGGCAATGGGTGCCGGTGCGGATGTAACAATTCTTGACCGTAACCTTAACCGTTTAAAAGAACTGGATACAATATATGGACCTGGACTTAAAACAAGATATTCTGACAAGGCAACTATTGCTGAATTAATCAAAGATGCAGATATGGTTGTTGGTGCGGTTCTTATTCCAGGTGCAGCAGCACCAAAATTAATTACAAAAGATATGTTAAAGACTATGAAAAAAGGTTCTGTACTTGTTGATGTTGCCATTGACCAAGGCGGTTGTTTTGAAACTTCAAAAGCAACAACACACCAAGAGCCAACTTATGTAGTTGACGATATTATCCACTATTGCGTGGCAAATATGCCAGGTGGTGTTGCAAGGACTTCAACAATTGCCCTTACAAATGCCACATTGCCATTTGCCGTTTCACTTGCCAACAAAGGTTGGAAAAAGGCATGTGCCGATGATAAACATTTATTAAATGGCTTAAATGTTGCCGGTGGTAAAATCACTTATAAAGCTGTTGCTGATGATTTAGGTTACGATTTCGTTGACCCTGCATCATTAATATAAGACAGTAAACTATCAATAATAGGGGTGTTGTCGTAAAGTTCAACATACATTGCGCCAATAACCCTATTTATATTTGAAGACAGTGGAATCCAAACAAGGTCATTGTTGTTTTTATCCATAGCCATTTCACCAATTATGGTAATCCCCAGGTTTAATGATACAGAAGTATTTAATGATAAAACATTTTCCACATGGTGAATTGCATTTTCATTTAAGTTTCTAATTTCCATTTCATTCATAAACAATGTAATGTTGTTGCTGATAAATGGTTGGTTTTTTAAATCGTTAAATGAAACTGTTTTCCTTTTTGCAAGTGGGTTTGATTTACTGCACATAACCCCCAGCACATCATAATGTATTGGAATAAATTTTACTTTTTTATCTAGTTTTTTTGGTTTGGTAATAATTGCTAAATCAATTTGATTGTTTAATAATTTATCATATAAATTACTTGAACTATTATCAATTAATGAAATTTTTACATTTGGATTATCATTTGTAAATGGTGGTAAAATTTTTGGTAAAATATTTTGTACCGCCGATGGCATACAGCCAATACGAATATTGCCAATTTTTCCGCTTGATGTATCAATCATAAAATCTTGTAATCGTTGATAATTTGCCAGTGTTTCTTTTGCCCTTGGCAAACATAATTTACCCAATGGGGTAAGGGAAACTTTATGCCCCTTAGTAAACAATTCTTTTCCTAAAATTTTTTCCAGTTCTTTCATTGAAGCGGATAATGCAGCTTGGGTTTTGCCAATGTGTTTTGAAGCGTTGCGATAACCTTTGTATTCCGCAATAGCAATAAAATGTTCCAAATATTGTAGTTTTATTTTCATATTTATATGATAAATAAAATTTATCAAGTGTCAATATTTTTTAAAAAAATTTATATTTTTATGTTGTTGTTAAGTTGTTTTTTATTGTATTTTTATTATTGAATAAAAAATTAAAACAATATTTAACATAGTAAGGAAAATTTAAAATGACATATTCGTTTAATCCAGAAAAATCTATTTTCATTGATGGTCAGTGGCAAGCAGGTACAGACACACGCCCAAACATTAACCCATCTGATATTTCAGAAAACCTTGGCAACTTTTCATCGGGTACTGCCCAGCAAGTGGAAGAAGCAATCGCCGCTGCACGCAATGCGCAACCATCTTGGGAAGCTGTGCCAATGGAACAAAAACAGGCAATCTTACAAAAGATTGGTGATGAATTAATTGCCCGTTGTGAAGAACTTGGTAAAATACTTGCCCTAGAAGAAGGGAAAACTTTCCCAGAAGGCAAAGGTGAAGTTTACCGTTCTGGTCAATTCTTCCACTACTATGCAGCAGAAGTATTAAGACAAATGGGTGACTTTGCAAATTCAACACGCCCTGGTGTAACGGTGGAAGTAACCCGTGAAGCAGTTGGTGTTGTTGGTGTAATTACACCTTGGAACTTTCCAACAGCAATCGGTGCTTGGAAAATCGCCCCTGCCATTGCCTTTGGTAATACAGTTGTATGGAAGCCTGCGGATTTAACACCAGCATCAGCGGTTGCATTAATGGAAATTATGCATAAGTGTGGTGTGCCAAATGGTGTTGTAAACTTAGTCCTTGGTCGTGGTTCGGTTGTTGGTGATGCAATTATTAATTCACCAAAAATTAATGCGGTATCGTTTACTGGTTCATTAGCGGTTGGTAAACAAATTGCAAGTGCAACTGCACAAAACCTTGTTAAGTGCCAAATGGAAATGGGCAGTAAAAATGCATTATATGTTGCCCCAGATGCGGATATGACAACAGCTGTTGAATCGGCATTAATGGGTTCATATTCTGGTACTGGTCAAAAATGTACGGCTTCATCAAGGCTTGTTGTTGATGCAAAAATCCACGATGAATTTGTTGATGCATTAACAAAACGTCTTGGCGAAATCAAAGTTGGTCACGCAATGGAAGAAGGCGCATTTATGGGTCCTGTTGTTGATGAAAAACAATTAAATTCAAACCTTGAATGGGTTGAAAAAGCAAAAGCTAGCGGTGCGGAATGTGTGATTGGTGGCAATCGTCTTGATATGCCAACAGAAGGTTATTATATGGCACCAACTTTATTTACGAATACAACAAATGATATGGATATTAACTGTGAAGAAGTATTCGCCCCACTTGCTTGTGTAATTAAAGTTTCTGATACGGACGAAGCAATTAATGTTGTTAACGATACAATGTTTGGTTTAACAGCTGGTATCGTTACCAATGATTTAAAGCTATCAACTGAATTCAAAAGACGTGCCGAAGTTGGTTGTGTAATGGTTAACTTACCAACAGCTGGTACGGATTACCATGTACCATTCGGTGGTCGTAAAGCATCAAGCTTTGGTCCACGCGAACAAGGTTCATATGCCAAAGAATTTTACACTGTTGTAAAAACTGGATACCAAAAAGCATAAAGGGTTATCTTATGTATAAAGACGAAATTGTCATTGATGGTTTGCAATATTGCGCCCCGACTGAAGAATACTTTAACGCATTAAAAAACAGTGGGATTACCGCTGTTCATATGACGCTGGTATATCACGAAACTGCAAGGGAAACCCTTACACGATTTGCCCAGTGGAATTTATGCTTTGAAAAATACAGCCATATTATTACACCTGTAATGTCTATGGACGATGTTAAACAAGCAAAGAAAGATGGTAAAATTGGTATTTTCTTTGGGGCGCAAAACTGTTCGCCAATTGATGATGAAATCGGACTTATTGAAGTAATGCGTAAACAAGGTTTACTTATTATGCAACTTACATATAACAATCAAAGTTTACTTGCCACTGGTTGCTATGAACAAAATGACAGCGGTATCACAAGATTTGGTAAACAAGCAATCGCTGAAATGAACCGCGTTGGTATGATTATTGATATGTCCCATTCCGCTGAAAAATCAACACTGGAAGCAGCGGAAATATCACAGCACCCAATTTGTATTAGCCACGCCAACCCATCATTTGCAAGGGAAGCGTTGCGTAATAAATCAGAAACTGTTCTAAAAAAGATAACTGAAAACGGTGGCTTTTTTGGATTTAGTTTATACCCCTTCCATCTGCCTGATGGACCAAATTGTACACTTGAACAATTTTGTACAATGATTGGCAAGACAGCGGAAATGGTTGGGGTAAATAATATTGGTATTGGCAGTGATTTATGCCTTGGTCAACCACAATCAATTCTTGAATGGATGCGAAATGGTCGTTGGTCAAAAGCAATGGATTACGGCGAAGGCAGTGCCAGTAACTCTGGGTGGCCAGATGCCCTTCCATGGTTTAAAGACCCTTCTGGAATGGAAAACATTTACAACGGTTTATTAAAAACTGGTTTTTCTGATAAAGAAGCGGGACAAATCATCGGTGGCAATTGGTTATCCTTTTTAGAACAGGGGCTTAAACCACAAAAGGTTTAAGATTTTGTTTAAACAATCTTTCATAGGGAGAATTAATATGTCAGAAAACATAAAAGAAATGAAAGGTGGAACACCGAAAATTGATAAAGTAGCATTGGGTTTAAGTGCCGGTTTCTTATCAGCTTTCGTATTGTTCGGACTTTTCAATGGCGAGGGTCTATCAGCAATGGTAGGTGCTGGCTTTGGTATGGCTATTAAGTATTTTGGTGCGTATTGGCAATTGCTATTACTAGCCACTTTCTTAATTGGTTTATACTTATCGTTCACGCGTGAAGGTCGTGTTGTATTAGGTGCGGTTAAAACACCTGAAATTTCACGCTTTACTTGGACATCAATCATAATGTGTACATTACTTGCAGGCGGTGGTGTATTTTGGGCTGCGGGCGAACCGATGGCACAATATTTAAGCCCGCCACCATTATTTGGTGCACAAGAAAACCCATTTGACCAAGCGGTTAATGCATTGGCACAATCGTTCATTCACTGGGGCTTCTTAGCATGGGCAATTGTTGGTACATTATCAGCAATCGTGTTAATGCACTTGCACTATGATAAAGGTTTACCACTTAAACCACGCACACTATTATACCCATTATTAGGTGACAGAGTGCTTGGTACATTTGGTTCGGTAATTGATGCATTTTGTATGATTGCTGTTGCCGCTGGTACTATTGGTCCAATCGGTTTCTTAGGCTTACAATTAAGCTATGGTTTAAATCAATTAATTGGTGTTGAAAATGCATTCTCAACACAGGTTGTTATTATCTTAATTGCAATGGGTATTTATATAGCATCTGCAGTTTCTGGTTTAAACAAAGGTATCCAATTACTATCGCGTGGTAATGTTATTTTAGCTGCTGGCTTAATGTTATTTATTTTACTATTTGGTCCAACAGCATTTATCGTTGATGCATACACACAAGGTGTGGGTACAATGATTAATAACTTTTTCCCAATGACTCTATTCCGTGCTGATACAGGCTGGCTTGGCTGGTGGACTGTATTCTTTTGGGGTTGGTTCATGGGTTATGGTCCGATGATGGCGGTATTTGTTGCGCGTATTTCAAGAGGTCGCACAATCCGTGATTTATTCTTAACAATCGGTATCTTAGCGCCACTTGTTACTATGTTCTGGTTCACTATTGTTGGTGGTTCTGGTTTATTCTATGAAATTAATAACCCAGGTACTATTGCTGCAGCGTTTAAAGGTTTCAACCTTCCTGCAACATTACTTGCAATCACTCAACAGTTACCATTAGGTAGCTTAATTTCAGTATTATTCCTGATTTTAACAACTATCTTTATCGTAACAACTGGTGACTCTATGTCATATACAATGAGCTTAGTATCAACTGAAAATAATGTTCCTTGCACAAAGACACGCGTACTATGGGGTGTGTTAATGGGCTTATCGGCAATGTTATTAATTTCTGTTGGTTCTGGTTCAATTAGCGCCTTACAATCATTCATCGTTATTACAGCGGTGCCTGTTGGTTTAATATTAACACCTTCATTATGGGATTCTGTTAATATTGCCCGCAAGATGGCTGATAAGCAAAAGCTATAAAACCTTTAAAAAGGGCTAGCCTATTAATTTAGGTTAGCCTTTTTTTATTTAAAAAGGATTTAGAAATGAACAATACAAAGCAAAATAAAAACTATCGTGATAAATCTATTGTAATGCAAGATTTGCGCTTGGGTGCGATGCACCAAACACGAATAAGTTTTGTTCGCCATATTGTTCGTAAAATTGCAAACGAAGATTGGAATGTATCTTGTACTTTATGGGATATGGATGCGTCTGGTTTTGGTACAGTGATTTATACAATCACAACAGATTACAGTGAATACAATTTTGTTGTGTTTTCACAATACATTGAAGACGACGAACGCAACGACCGTGTAATTGCGGAAAAATGGGATGTGACTTTTTCATTTACCCAAGGCAAAGTTGATAAAGATTTATTGGAACAAATGCGGAAAAATGTTCCCCTGCAAGAAGCGGGAAGAAATACTAGTAAATCACTAGTCCTTGCAAGGGCAAACAAAAGTGTAAGGGTATTTGATTATATCGTTGATAATTTAAAACAAGGGGTGCAACCTGATATTTCTGTTCTAGCTGAATGCGGATATATCCTAAGGACAACTGCTGTGTATGGTAATGGTAAATTTGGTATTGCTGACTTTGATATATTAAAAAACAATCCAGATTTCAAAGATACATTTAGCCCGCAAATGTGTGCTTGTTATTTATTGCGTCAATTTAGCATTGATTGGGTAAACCACATTGCAAAACAAAACAGCGATACAGCAATTGAACTAGACGATAGTATCGCAACATATATGGGTACGGGTAATGCCACAGGTTTGGGTATGGCACCGTATTTAATTAAACACCCGCAAGTGGTTGATATGTGGCTTACAACCCGTGAAGAAGCAATTACTAGGGTGTCTAATGAAAGCATTACTGATAAATCGTATAATGATTTTATTGCGGTTTTAAAAGATGCAATTCAACACCTTAGTGAAATTACAACCATTGATGAAAATCAAGGTAAATTAAACACAACAACAATTAATGAATTAACAAATATTGTTAATGGGGATAAGCCAAGCTTTAACACTTGGAAAGATTTTGTTGCAAGTACAACAAATCTATCTTTGGAAACACAGGAAATAATTTTATCTAGCATTATTGAAATATACCCTGAATTAGTTGATGAATTATCATCACAATTAAATGCAGTGGAAAGCTTAACCCTTGCCGATGATTTGTCAATTGGCGATATGCAAAAAGTATTAAATGAAAATTATAAATGGGCAACGGAAATTGATTTTTCAAAAGATGAAAATAATTACTGGTTCTGGTACAGGTCTGAAACCAAAGAAGAACCAAGATTGGGCGTAAGAAAAGAAGAAGAAGGTTCGGAAAAAGAATCCCCACTAGACATTGCCCGTCAGGTAAATACATTTAATAATACCATTAAGGATTTAGACAAAGATATGCAACTGGCAGAATTTTTAATTAACAATCCATCAATGCGAACAATTGCCCGCCG
Organism: Alphaproteobacteria bacterium; assembly: GCA_049615605.1. GTDB lineage: Bacteria > Pseudomonadota > Alphaproteobacteria > JAQWUY01 > JAQWUY01 > JAQWUY01. The sequence continues at coordinate 8,538 of JBMZFW010000018.1, forward strand.
TATTTGGACAATGGGTAATTCAGCAATGGGCGATATTCAAATGAATGTACTTTCTAAAAATATGCTTCCGATGCACTTGCTTCGTTGTAAGTTATCAATGTTTGGTGCAACAAAGTTTGACCCAAGGTCTGATAAATGGGTACAAGTAACTTTATTCCAAGGGGCACCATTATTAAAGAATGTTAAAGACAATAAATCTTGGTTATTTCCATTAATGCCAAAGGTGAAATAAAGGGGTTAATAAAATGCGAATTACATACAATGAATTAATTACAATTACCGATAAATGTTTAAATGCTTTAAAATTCCCTGTGGGTGAAACAGACCGTATTGCGGGTATGGTTGCCGATTTGGAACTAGCCGGATTTGACGGATTAAAAATGTTTTTAAACAGCATTAAAAAGATAAATACCAATTCAGTTGATATTACAATTAAACAAACAAACGATAATACAATTGATATTGATTTAAAAAATAGCAGTGTTATTTTTCACTTACCTAGCATTATGTATTATGCAAGGCAAAGGCTTAAATACCAAGATAGTATAACAATGAACATCACCAATGCCTATGGTCGTTGGTTGGCGTATGGGGAATTAAAAAAGATTGCTGAACGCGGATTTAATGTTCACGCCCATTGGGGTCGCAGAAAGGTTGATGAAGCTGTTGAATACTTTTTATCAAGTGGCAATAAACACCCAGACCTGTATGTAAGTAATGAAAAACAAGAACTAAGTATATTAAAAATTAATATTAGCAAAACCAGCTTTAAACAAGATGTAAATGGTCGTCATATTTCGTCAAATGAATTAATGGAAAAAACCAATACATCAATTTGCGATGGTGTAGAAGTTGATGAAAATATTTGGAATGAACTTTATGAAATTGCCAAATTGGGGTTGGTTGAAAACAGCGAAACTTCCGAAGCACAAGGTGCAGGTGGCGTATAAAAAAAGGGAATGTTAATCATTCCCTTTTTTATTTTAACTAGCCAATATTTTTCTTTAGCTCATCAACCAATGTTAAACCTTCCCAAGGGAAATGTCCGTGATTGGTTGCGGTTCTGCCAAAATGTCCGTATGCACTTGTAATTGCATAGATTGGACGATTTAATTGTAAGTGTGTACGAATACCATACGGTGTTAAATCAATTGATTTTTCAATTGCTGAAACCAACTTATCTTCCGATACTTTACCAGTACCAAAAGTATCAACAAAAATTGACATTGGCTTTGCAACACCGATTGCATAAGACAATTGAATTAAACATTGATCGGCAAAACCAGCCGCCACAATATTCTTTGCCACATAACGGGCAACATATGCCGCTGAACGGTCAACCTTTGTTGGGTCTTTGCCCGAAAATGCACCGCCACCATGTGGGGCAGAACCGCCATATGTATCAACAATAATTTTACGACCCGTAAGACCCGCATCACCATCAGGACCGCCAATAACAAATTTACCAGTTGGGTTTACAAATAGGTTTTCATCTTTTACTTCCCAAGGTAAAACAGAATTTACAACTTCCGCAACTACTTTACGGATGTCTTCTTGGGCAAAGTCTTCGGCGTGTTGTGTTGAAACAACAACATTGCCAACGCCCACTGCTTTATGGTTTTCAAATTCCAATGTAACTTGTGATTTCATATCTGGACCAAAGCCTGGATTTTTCGGGCTGCGGCGGATATTTGATAATTCCTGTAAAATTTTATGACTGTAATAAATTGCAGGTGGCATAAAGTTTTCAGTTTCATTTGTAGCATAACCAAACATAATACCTTGGTCGCCCGCACCTTCTTCTTTAAATGCGCCCGCATCGGCAACAACACCTTGGTTAATGTCTGGTGATTGTCCGTGCAGTCGGTTATCAAGTGTTAAGTTTTCCCAATGGAAACCATCTTGTTCATAACCAATTTCTTTTACCGCAGAACGAACCACTTCTTCCATTTCGGTTTTTACCTCTGGTAAAATTTCGCCAGCTTCGTTTGTAATTCCTTGACCTTTGATTTCGCCGGCAAGTGTAATATGATTCGTTGTTGCAAGTGTTTCACATGCAACCTTTGCCATTGGGTCTTTACGCAGACATAAATCTAAAATCTCATCAGAGATTCTATCGCAAATTTTATCTGGGTGTCCCTCAGATACTGATTCAGATGTAAATAAATATTTTGACATGTTACCCCCTTTTTAAAAGCCTGTCGGTGGTGGGTTTAAATAAGTTTATGAAGCGGTCATAAACACTATAACCAGAATAATATACTTTTTTTATTATTTTGCAATGATTTTATACTTCACTAAGAAAGTATATTAAATAAGCAACGATTATTGCTGGAACTGTACTGTAAAGCGTTGCCAAAATTCCCGCCCTTGGGGCTAGCGATAATACAGGGAATAATGCATCACCATCATTTGATATAGCATTACCCATAAGGGCTGAAAATGGAATTATTCCATTTAGATATAATGTGGTTACCACAATCTGTGGACCGCACCCCGGAAGCCAACCAATTACAATTGCAATCAACGGAACAAAAACCGCAATATCAACAAATAATGATTGCAAGTTTAAATTAAACGCATACATTGTCACATCATATAATAAGAACCCCGCCATAACCCACGCGGATATAAACGATGTTTCCGCAACCACACGACGCAGAATGCGTACTGTATGCATGGTAATATCCATTGGGTTGTTTTCACTTGGGCGGGCAAAGAAAATTGAAAATGTAAGCGTGCCAATAAATACGGATAAATCATGTGAAAATGTTGGATAAATAAAATCAAACACATTGTTAATATCAATGTTCATCGCATTTGCTAGTGTAAGGGCAAAACCAGGTATTAATAATAAAAGCCAAACTAAATCAAACCCGCCCCAGAACCACGCATTAACAATATCGTTTGGATTTTTTTTAACTTTTTCTTTTAACTTTAAATCACCTGCTAATATTTTTGGGGTTGGAAACATATCGACAATATAACCACTTATTGTACCAATAACAATTCCCCCACCAATTACCATTAATGCGGTTTTTGGTGATGTGGCAATAAGCAAGAATGCCGCATCGCCCATTGTTGCGGTTAAGGTTGCAACCAATGCACCAAATGAAATATTACCTTTAATATATTGTGTGGTCACAACAATTGCACCACCACAACCAGGCACCCCGCCAAGTAATGCAGAAATTAAAACTTGTTGTTTTTTATAACGCTTAAATAGGCTAGCCAAATCAACTTTTAAGATATGTTCCAATAAATAAAACACACCAAGGGTAATACCAACCCAAGTTGACACCCCAACATACGCATCGGAAATTGACCCGTACACAACCTTGCTTAATTCAGGTGCAAATAAGGGCAACCAACCCACAAAGGCAAAAATTAACATTACACGGAATAATGCAATTAATTCTAGTTTATATTGGTTAAAGTATTTAGTCATTTTTTGTTTCTGTTAAAGTTAGCACTTGCTAACAATTTATATTTTATGTTATTATTTGTCAATGAATAAAAAAATAAATTTACAAAATGCTGGGTTTGAATCTGTTCGTATTGCCCACCTTTCTGAAAATACAGAAGATTATGTGGAATTAATTGCCGACCTTATTAATGATACAGGCGTTGCAAATACAACCAGTATTGCCAATGCTTTAGGTGTGGCAAAGCCAACCGTATCAAAGTCATTAAAAAAACTATCTAAAGATGGATTTGTAAAATACGAACCATACAAACCAATTACCTTAACTGAAAAAGGTAAAAAATTGGCAAAGTCTTGTAAAGCCCGCCATAAAATTGTTTATGATTTTTTAATTGCTTTGGGTGTGTCAAAAAAGACTGCGGAAATTGATGCGGAAGGTTTGGAACATCACGCCAGTAGCGAAACATTAAAAATATTTGAAAAGTTTACAAAGAAAAAATCTTAAACAAAATACACTAACAATATAATGCCAAGTGCAATTCTGTACACGGCAAAGATTGTCATATTTGTTTTTTCAAGCAATTTCATCATTGCCCCAATTGTAAGGTATGCAAATAAAAATGAAATAATAATTGCCAATAACGCACCCCTTGTAAATAAGATATCGCCGGCTTTATAAATATCAAAGCTAACTAAAATGCTTGCAGCAAATAATGTTGGCATTCCCATTAACATTGAAATTTTTGCCGATTCAGTGCGTTCCATATTTAACAGCCTTGCCGCGGTCATACAAATACCAGACCTTGATACCCCTGGAATAAGGGCGATTGTTTGACAAATACCAAGGAACAATCCGTGTTTATAATTTAAGTTGCTTACCTTGCTGAATGTTGGGGTTGCATAATCAATGAACCATAACAATACGCCAAACACAATACTAGTAATTGCAATTGTATAAAGCATATTTTCCCTGAATGCAGTTGCAATAAAATCTTTAAAAATAAAGCCGCAAATTACAACGGGAATTGTTGCAATAATAATTAATAGCGCAAATTGTGAATCTTCGGTTTTTCTTTTGCCCAACAAATCAAAACCACCATTGATTCCTTGCATAACATATTCTTTAAAATACATAATAACGGCAATTAATGTACCAAAGTGTACGGCAACATCAATAGCTAAGCCTTGGTCACGCCAGCCAAATAAATTAGAAGTAATGATTAAATGTGCAGATGATGATACTGGTAAAAATTCTGTTATACCTTGAATCAGTGATAAAACTAGTATTTGTAAATCTGTCATTTTGAATTGCCTTCTTGTTATTTTGTTTTAAATGTATGTCTTTGTTTGTAATAATATTTCTTTTTTTAGCGCTTTTTTCAAAAAATAAGTCATAACTATTGACCTTTTTATTGATTTGCAAGTATTATTATTACCGCAACAAAGAAATAACACAAATGAAATATTAAAACAATTTATCTTTTGTGAAAATAAATTATAAATAAGGAAGCTATTTGTGATTGAAAAGAAAAAACACAATACTAAACAAAACAGACTGTACGACCAAAATGGTGGTTCAGATTCTTGTGGTGTTGGATTTATAACTTGTAAAGACAGCGTGCCATCACACGAATTAATCGTGCGTGGTAATGAAGCTTTATGCGTTGTTCCGCACCGTGGCGGTATGGACGCCCAAGGTGTTGGCGATGGCGGTGGTGTTTTAGTTGATTTAAGTGAAAAGTTCTTTTCAAAAGTTGCAGGCGAAAAATTAAGCCTTGGTTCATTTGGTGTTGGCGCGTTCTTTATGCCGTCAAATGACGAACATAAAAATACTGCTATTAAATATATTGAAGAACAATTAAAACAATTTAATCTGGAAATTATTAAATGGCGCACAGCTGATGTTGATAAAAGCATTATTAACGAAGCAGCACAACTTCGCAACCCAGACATTCATCAGGTAATATTTAAGCTGTCAAATAATGATAATCGTTCGTGGAATGAATTTGAAAATAACCTTATTACAGTTGTTGAAAATATTAACAATAATTTCTTTGTTGATGAAAATTATGAAGAATTTTATCCAATCAGCGTTTCATCAAAAACAACTGTTTACAAAGGCTGTTTATTATCAAACGAAGTTGTCCCATACTTTAAAGATTTAATGGATACCGATTTTGAAGCAAAGATATTTTTATTCCACACAAGGTATTCAACAAACACTGCCCCGCGACCAACAATGGCACAACCATTTAGCCGTATGGCACACAACGGGGAATTAAACACGGATAAAAAAAACCGTATCCACGAAGACAGTGTTTTGCGCGCACAAGGCAAAAAACTTATTACCCCAATCGGACAATCAGACAGTGCAAGGCTTGACCAGACACTAGCCCGTCGTCTGCGTGATAATAATCTAAATGTGGTACAAGCATTCACAAGAATGGCACCGCCAGCGTGGGAAAATGCACCAAACATTATTGGGGCTGAGCGCGCGATGCTTGAATACTTTGCACTGGACGAAGAAAAAGTTGATGGGCCAGCTGCATTAATCTTTACCGATGGTCGTCGTATTGGTGCGAAACTTGACCGTCTTGGTCTTCGCCCACTTCGTATGATTGAAACTGATAAATATATTTCTGTAATGTCAGAAGCGGGACAAAATGTATTTAAGCCAAGCGAAGTAATTTCCCGTTCACGAATTTCAGCAGGTGATATGGTTGTATATGACCACAAAGAAAAACACCTGTATGAAGCAGAAGAGATTTTATCCATTCTTGCCAAAGAACAAGATTATGAATCTTTACTTGAAAAATCTATTATTCGTTTTGATGAATTGGACAAATCCGAAGACATTAAAACACCGTCATTCCCAGAAACAACAAATGGTCGTATGGTTGCATATAACCAAAACATTGAATCGTTCAGGTTCTTGCTTGACCCTATTTTAGAAAACGGTGCGGAACGCGTTTCGGCAATGGGTTATGGTCTTGCCATTAACCCGCTTAGCACAAGCGAAGGTGGAATTTCAAGATACTTTTCACAACGATTTGCCCAAGTGACAAACCCGCCACTTGATTCAATTCGTGAAGTTGATGGAATGAGCCCCCTTGTTATACTTGGTGCAAAGCCATCGTTCTGTAATAAAACAAAACAAATAAGATTGGAAAGCCCAATTGTATCTGTTTATGAATTGGCAACATTAAGAAAACAAAACCACATTGCTATTGATGAAATTTCTGCCGTATTTACCCCTGATGCAGACGACAATAAAAATGCGGATAATTTAGAAAAAGCTCTTGAAAAAATTGCTGATGAAGCGGTTAAATTTGCACCAAACAATGGTATTATAATTGTATCTGATACAAGTCTTAGTAAAACAAGCGCACCAATTCCAATGCTTATGGCAATTGCAAAAATTAACAATCGTTTAATCAAAGAAGGTTTAAGATTTAATACTTCATTAATTGCCGAAACGGGACAAGCCATATCATCACACGACACTGCGGTAATTCTTGGCTTTGGTGCATCGGCTGTCACATCAACAGTTGTGTATGAAAGGGCAAAAGAATTATTCCCAGACGATGTAAAAGGTGCATTAAAACGCTACTTAAAGGGATGTGAAAAAGCATTACTTAAAACAATGGGTAAGTTTGGTTTATGTACGGTTGAAAGTTATGTTGGCGGTGAATTCTTTGAAGGTAACTTTATTGATACAAAGAACGATAAACGATTAAAAGAATTATTCCCAAATGTTAATTCACCTGTTGGTGGGGTTGGCTTTGTTCAAATGGCAAAATCAGCGCGTGATTGGTTTAATATGGGTTGTGAAAATCCAGCGGAAATTCCAAGTCTTGGATTATTCAAAGAAAAATCTGATGGTGCGGGTCACAGCTTTGGCGTTAACGCAACAAAAGAATTTATTGATATTGCAACTGGCGAAATTAAATATGCTCAAAACGCAACAAAAATTCCATTTGGTACTTGGTTATTAGACGACCATATGACAATGGCAAAAGAAGTTTTATCTGTACAAGAAAAGGGTTCAAATACCCAATACCTTGATTTTGGTTATGAGTTGTTATCTGATGATACAATCAACAACTTTGTTCAAACGGCTGATTATGATAAATTTACAAAAAACTTAATGATTGAAAGGGCAAATCGCCCATCTGCGTTAAGGGATTTATTTGCATTCCCGCTTGATTTAACAAATTGTAAAACAAAAGAAGATTTTATAAATCAATTAAAAGCATACGATTGGAACGCAACCAACCACGCAACTATTGCAGGTATGCCAACGGGTGATGTGCTTGATATATTCAAAGATGCGGTTAAAGAAGTGCTTGGCGAAAAGGCTGATGAATTTATTGCAAATATTAAACAAGCAAATAAACCTATTGATATTAACAAAGTACAAAATGCTAGTGAAATTACAAAAACATTTGCATCGGGCGCAATGTCATTTGGTGCATTAAACAGAAACGCCCACGAAGCAGTTGCCCTTGGAACAAATCTTGTTGGCGGTAATTCAAACTGTGGTGAAGGGGGCGAACATTACAGCCGTTATAACACGCCAAAATCATCAAGCGTTAAACAAATCGCATCTGGTCGCTTTGGTGTTTGGGCGGGGTATTTTGCCGACCCTAACTTACGCGAAATTGAGATTAAATTAGCCCAAGGTGCAAAGCCCGGTGAAGGTGGTCAATTACCTGCGAAAAAAGTAACCATTGAAATTGCTTCAATGCGTGGTGGTACGCCAATGGTGGAACTTGTTTCCCCACCGCCACACCACGATACTTATTCTATTGAAGACTTAGCACAATTAATTCACGATGCCCACTGTGCACGCGTAAAAGTTATTGTTAAATTGGTATCAAGTGAAGGTATCGGCACAATCGCCGTTGGTGTTGCAAAGGCAGGTGCTGATGTAATCAATATTGCTGGGTCAACTGGTGGTACTGGTGCGGCACAAGTAACAAGTTTAAAGAATGCTGGTCGTGTTGCCGAACTTGGTATTGTTGAAGTACACCAAGCATTATGTGATACGGGATTAAGGGATAAAGTTATCCTTAGGAATTCTGGTGCATTACAAAATGGATACGATGTTATAAAATCGGCAATCTTTGGTGCGGACAGTTTTGAATTTGGCACAACTGCATTAATGATGATTGGTTGTGTAATGGCAAAGAACTGTAATGTTAAATGTCCAGCGGGTCTTACAACTGACCCTGAAATTTTTGCAGGCGACGGTCGTGCCCTAGCCCAATATTTTATTAACCTTGCAATAGAAGTGCGTGAGATTTTAGCATACCTTGGTTATGAAAGCCTTGAAGAAATTCGTGGTAAAATGGAATTATTACATTTAATTGACCACCCTGATTTAGATGGTCGTCTGGACTTAACGGATATGTTGGTTGATGTGGAAGCTGTTAAACCAAAAAATCCAAAATATTTGGAAGCATCTTATACAGCAGATGACAATATTATTGATGATATTAAACAGGCAATTATTGATGGTAAAAAATCAACTTTTGATTATGGTAAATTAAACAACTGTAATAAATCGGTTGGCGGACAAACTGCCATTGATATTGAAAGAATGCTTTCTTGGGAAATTGATAAATACAGTGATGTGGTTGACACAAGCGGATACCGCCCTGTGTTAAAAGACGAAACCATTACAATTACATCACACGAAAATGCGGGTCAATCATACGGTGCATTTACCACAACGGGTATGAAATTAATTCACACTGGTTTATGTAATGACGGTGTTGGTAAATCAATGTGTGGTGGTAAGGTTGTTGTGTTATCACCAGGTATCAGCCCAGACACAGGTGCGGCAAATGAAAAACACAATGTACTTGTGGGTAACTTTGCTTTATTCGGTGCAACGGGTGGTAAATTGTTCGTTGGTGGTGGCGGTGGTGACCGCTTTGCGGTTCGTAATACTGGTGCCTTGGCTGTGGTTGAAGGTGTGGGTGATTTTGCCTGTGAATATATGGTAAATGGTACTTTCCTTAACCTTGGTGAATTTGGTAAAGGCTTCGGCAATGGTATGAGCGGGGGTAATGCTTATCAATACGACCCATCGGGTGCTTTGGAAAAAATGTATTCGCACGACAGCGTTGTTATTTCAAGATTGCACGAACAAACGGAAGAAACATATCACACAGCTATTGTAAAAAATATTTTACAACAGCACTTAAACGAAACAAAATCGGAAACTGCAAAAGCAATCCTTGATAATTGGGAAAATGAGATTAAGAATTTCTGGGTTGTGAATCCAATTGCAATTTATGAAACACAAAGCCCATCACACTTGGTAAAACTAGGGGCAAAAGCCATAGAAGAAGAACTGCTTAAAGGCGTGGTGAAATCTGCATTTGAATCAATTAAGGTGGCATATAAATCTGATACACAAGTTATGGATGGTAAATCACCAAATGATAATTCATCCGCTTCACAGTTATTAATCAAATTTGGTATTATGGCACTTGCAAAACAAAAGGCTGAATCTGAATTAAAGAAAATGAATATTCCGCTTGATGAATATATGGTTAATGTGACTGCTAAAAAATTAATTATCACCGAAGACAAAGATGTTATGGGTAAAACAATAAATGCAATGAAAAATGCGGTGTCATCTGAAACCGAAGAAACATTGTCTGTATGGTTATCGCAAAAACGAATTAACGATTACCAAGCATCTATTTCTGGTCGTGATACAAAAGAAATATACAGCGATGGTATGTTTGAATGGATGAAACACATTACAAATAAAAATAATGAATATGTACAATCACACAAATCAATTGAGCAAGTTATTCAAAATAATTTTATAATATCGCTTGCACAAATTATTCCATTGGATACAATGGCAGTTGCAAATGAAGACATATTACAAGGAATTCAAAATGGCTAAAGATTTTAATATACCTGCAATAAGTTCTGATTCACCACTAAGCGGTGAACAAAAAGCTTGGCTTGGCGGATATTTTTACGGTGTTGAAAGCGCATCTGGTATGGGTGGTTCTGATTCTGATGGCGGGGTTAAAACACACATTCTTTATGGTACGCAAACTGGTAATGCGGAAAATGTTGCCCTTGACCTTGGAAATGCAATTAATGGTATTGTTCTTGATATGGCTGATGTGTCTGCGGACGATTTTAAATCATTTGAAAACATTGTAATTGTCACATCAACTTATGGTGACGGTGAACACCCAGATAACGGTCAAATCCTTTGGGATTCGGTACAGGGCATTGATAAAATGTCTTGTAATTTTGCCATACTTGGTCTTGGTGATACGGCTTATGATTTCTTCTGTAAATCAGCGGAAGATTGGGACAGCTTCCTATCAAGCAAAGGCGGTACGAAAAAAGCAGAAATGGTTAAGCTTGATGTTGATTATGAAGAAGGTGCAAATAAATGGATTGCGAAAATGGCTGGATTATTTAAATCTGAAGCTGTGGAAGAAAAATCCGCACCAAAGAATGAAGCCCCTGCCAGTGGTCATAAATCAATCTACAATAAAAACAACCCATATATGGGCGAATTTTTAGTAAATAAATTATTATCAAAAGACGGTTCGGACAAACAAGTTCACCACTTTGAATTTGAAGTAAACGACCCTGAAATGGCATACGAAGCAGGCGACGCATTGGGGGTTATTCCGTTTAACAGTGAAAAGCTTGTAAATGCAATTATTTCAGCTGGTGGTTTTGACGCAGGCAAAGAAATTGATGGTAAAAAGTTTTCTGATATCTTAACACAAGAAAAAGAAATCAGAACACCAAACAAAGACTTTATTAAAACCGTTGCGGAAAAATCAAACAACGAAGAATTAAATAAATTACTTGGCGATAAACCTGCAATGGATAATTTCCTGTGGGGTCGTGAAGTGCTTGATTTCTTAAATGATTATAATGTTTCATTTAGCGAAGAAGAATTCCTTGGCTTAACAAAGTCATTACAACACAGATTATATTCAATTTCATCAAGCCCGAATGCACACAAAGGCGAAGTTCACTTAACTGTTGCGGCGGTTAAATATGACTTTAATGGTCGCGGGTGTGAAGGTGTTGCGTCTTGTTATCTTTCTGATTACTTAGCAACGGGTAATAAGGTTGGTTTATTTATACACCCAAACAAAGCGTTTTCAATTCCACAAGACGGAAATGTACCAATGATAATGGTTGGTCCAGGTACGGGTATTGCCCCATTCCGTGCGTTTATGGAAGAACGCATAAGCCGTGGTGAAGCGGGTGACAACTGGTTATTCTTTGGCGACAGAACAAAGAACGATTACTTATACCAAGACGAATTGGAAGCGTGGGAAAAAGATGGTAAATTAAAATTATCGCTTGCTTGGTCGCGTGAAAAAGATATTCCAAAAACTTATGTTCAAGATTTAATGCGTGAAAATGGCGAAGAATTATTCAAAGCCCTTGAAGCCGGTGGTTATTTCTTTGTTTGTGGTGATGCATCGCGAATGGCAAAAGATGTGGAAGCAAGCTTGCTTGAAATTATCGCAACAGCTGGCGCAATGTCCGTTGAAAAAGCGACTGATTATTTAAACGAACTTAAAAAACAAAAACGCTATGTGCGTGATGTTTATTAATCGTTAATAATATCCAATATTTTATTAATTT
>JBMZFW010000019.1:0-19604 GCA_049615605.1 Alphaproteobacteria bacterium
TATGATAAATGATAAGCATTTCTTTATATATTCAGATTTAGGTACAAACAGGGTTTGTATTGACCAATGGATTCTGTTTTTTGAATCTTATGATTGTGGGTATTATTTATTAATGGCTGATGATGTTAAATCAGGTGCATTAAATAATGGTGATGTATTTATTATTCCCGGTGGGGCTGATTTACCATATTGTGAATTATTAAATGGTAAAGGTAATCGTGAAATAAAACAGTTTGTTGAAAATGGTGGTATTTATATTGGTGTTTGTGCAGGTGCGTATTATGCCCATAAGGGGATTGATTGGCAAAATACTACGGAAACAATTACAGGTGGCAGGGAATTGTCATTCTTTGACGGTATTGCAACGGGTCCATTGGTAAAACCATATAATCCAGACACAACAGATGGCTTAACTTATATCCCTGTGTTCTTTAATGATAAAAAAGGAATGTGTTATTACAAGGGCGGACCAATAATGGTTGCCGATAATGATACAGATGTAATATCAAACTTTTTATACAATGGTAAAAAATATCCCGCTGTAATGCAAAAAGATATTGGACTTGGCAAAGCGGTGGCAATTTGCCCGCATATGGAATTTAGCGATAAATATATGACAGAAATAAATGCACCTGATTGCGAAAACAGAGTTGATATTTTCCACGAAATAATAAACATAATTTTATTGTAATTGCCTATGCCTTGTGCTATATTTTTCTCTTAACTTATAAGGATTTTTAAATGGTTCGTTTACTTGATGTAAAAATGATGGCGGAATTAATTCATACCCACGGTATTGAATCTATCTTCACAGATATAATGGCACGCCTTAAAACAGATTTTTCAAATTGGGAAAAATTTGACAAGATGCCACGCCCTGCATTCCATGTGGATGGTGGTGTTATTGAATTGATGCCTGTGTGTAATGATGAACGATTTTCATTTAAGTATGTAAACGGACACCCAAAAAATCCAAACTCTGGTAAGCAAACTGTTGTGGCAACGGGACAGCTTTCAAATGTAAATGACGGTTATCCAATTATGATTTCTGAAATGACATTGTTAACAGCACTTCGCACGGCGGGGACTTCGGCGCTTGCATCTGATTTGTTGGCAAAGAAAGATTCATCAACAATTGCCATTATTGGTACGGGTGCACAATCGGAATACCAAACAATCGCCCATAAATTAATCCGCGATATTAAAGAAGTAAGATACTTTGACATTGATGCAAAGGCGATGGATAAATATGAAACAAATATGCAGTCAAACTTTGCAGGCAGTAAAGTTGATTTAATCCGTTGTGATGATGCACAATCAGCGGTAAAAGGTGCGGACATTATTATTGTTTGTACGGCTGATAAACAAAACGCAACTGTTCTTAAAAATGAATGGTTGGAATCGGGTCAACACATTAATGCACTTGGTGGTGATTGCCCAGGTAAAACGGAACTGGAAGAAACAATTGTACAGAACAATAAAACAGTTGTTGAATTCTTTGACCAGTCTTTTATTGAAGGTGAAATTCAAAAGTTTGATGAAGCAACAGCCCGTTCAATTGTTGATGCTGAATTTTATGAAGTGATAAATGGTAAAGCCATTAGAACATCTGATGATGATATTACCGTATTTGATGGTGTTGGTATTGCATTGGAAGATTTTTCTGCATTAAATGTTGTTTATGAATTGGCGGAAAAATATAATATTGGCAAGAACTATGAAATGGTTCCAGATATTACAGACCCAAAAAACTTATTTGGTGTATTAGTTGATTAATAAAAATATTGTTTACATTAATTCGGAAATTGGTTGCGGTGCCGGTGTTAAAGGTTGCGAAAAAGCCCCAGCTGTATTAATGGAAAATATCCCCACTTTAAAACAAAAACATATTGCAACAATAAGCATTGATAATTCAAAAGACAAACTTGATGCCATTGATAATATTACTAGCGGTTGTAATGAACTTGCAAAACTTGTTTATGAAAATAAAAATGATTCAACATTTCCAATTGTAATTGGTGGCGACCATTCAACGGGTTTTGGCACTTGGTCGGGTGCAAGCAAAGACGAAGATGAATATGGGCTTATTTGGGTTGATGCACATTTTGATTTACACACAAGTCAAACATCTGATTCAAAAAATATCCACGGTATGGTTGTTGCCAGTATGATTGGTATTGGTGATGACCGCTTAACAAATATTTTTTACAATGGGCAAAAAATTAAACCTGAAAATATTATATTTATTGGTGTAAGGTGTTTTGAAAAGCCTGAACAACAAATGGCGGAAAAATATGGTATTAAAGTTTACTATGCAGACGAAGTTGCAAAGGTTGGTTTTAAATCTTGTTTCGCCCAAGCGGTAAAATCATATCAAGACAGGGGCATTAACTTTGGCATAAGCTTTGATATGGATTGTTTGGATACTTCGGAAATGACAGCACTTGGCACACCAGTAAAAAATGGCTTAATATTAAACGATGTAATTGATACATTTAACAGCGTTGATATGACAGGGTTAAATGTGCTGGAAGTTGTGGAATATAATCCAGACCTTGATAACGATGGAAAAGATATTGTGCCAGTTAAGAAAGTCTTATCCTGCTTTGATAGTTAATCTATTTTAATGGTTAATTGTCAATTATTAAAGCGGTAGGTTCCAATCTGAACGGGGATAATGACAAGTATATCCATTTGGATTATTTTCAATATATTTTTGGTGTTCTGGTTCTGCTTCAATAAAATTAGTAAATGGTTTTACTTCTGTAATAATTTTATCACCCCATAAACCTGTTTTATCCGCATCGTCAATTGCTTTTATAACAATATTTTTTTGTTCATCTGTAAAATAAAATATAGCGGAACGATATTGTGGACCTTCATCATTGCCCTGTCTTTCAAAAGTTGTTGGGTCGTGAATTTTTAAAAATAATGCCATTAATTTTCTAAGTGATAATTTTTCAGTGTCATAGATTACTTCCACCGCTTCGGCGTGCCCCGTTATGCCAAGCTTTACTTCATCATAAGAAGTATATTTGTCATTACCACCAGAAAAGCCAACACGGCTTTCAATTACACCATCTTTGTTATCAATAAGGGATTGCATTCCCCAAAAACAACCACCGCAAAGAATTATTTTTTCTGTCTTCATATTATCTTCTTAATTTATCTTTTGATTGATTTATAAGTATTGGTTGAAGTGGCGATAAGTTTACCGCTTTGATTAAACAATTCCACATTGGTAACGCTAACAGATGCGCCTTTTCTTACCATATGGGTTTTTGTGTGTAATTTATCCCCAAGTTTACCAAATGATAAATAATTTACATTTAAGGTAATCGTCACCCACGGGTCTTCTGGTGTAATACCAATTGGAATTGCACCAGCGTGGTCAAGCATAGTTGCAATTAAACCACCGTGAACAATCCCACCTAAGTTAAGGTGAAAATCTTTTACTTCCAATAATACGGAATCGTCGTTGTATTCAAAACCACAATGGGTACGAAAATGGATATCAGTCATCTTATAACCCTAGAACATCACGCATTGAATAAAGCCCTTTGTCTTTATCATTAATCCAAATACTTGCAAACACCGCACCATCGGCAAATACATCACGGTTATGTGCATTATGGGTTAGGTGCAGGCTTTCCATTTCATTATTAAATGAAACTGTATGGTCGCCGATTACTTCGCCTTTGCGGTTATCAGAAAATGTAATGTCTTTGTTATTGCTTCTGTCTTGTTCATATTTATAAACATCATCAAAGTTATCATTTCTTGATTTTGCAATTTCTTTACCTAAACTTAATGCGGTACCAGATGGGGCATCAACTTTATGAATATGGTGTGTTTCGTCAATATGTGTTGTGAATTTATCAGAACCTAGTACACCGCCAACTTTTTCACATATGGCAAACAAAGTATTGACGCCAATTGAAAAGTTTGATGCATAAACAATTGCAATATCTTTGCCCGCATCTTCAATTAATTGTTCGTCCGTTTTACCAAGACCAGTTGAACCAATAATCATTTTTGTATTGTGTTGTTTTGCTTTTTCCAAATGGGTTTTTGTTGCACCCGCTGGGGTAAAATCAATTACCACATCAGCCGTTGAAAATACAGAATCAATATCGTCTGTATATTTTACGCCATTAATTTCTTTGCCAACATTTTCATTACCAGCACGCACCAAAGCACCGCTTAATGTTGTTTTTGAATTTTCATTTATTAATTTGATTAGTGCTTGCCCCATACGACCGCTTGCACCGATTACTGCAACATTTATCATTATTTAACCTGTTTTTTTAATTCTGCAATTTGTTTTTTTAATTCTTCGTTTTCAAGGCGGGCTTTTGTTGCCATTTCTTTTACCACATTGAATTCTTCACGCGATATAATATCCATATCGGACAAGTGTTTTTCCAGATGGGCTTTGATAATAACATCAACTTCATCTTTAACAGATTGCAGTCCGCCAACTGCACCAGTTGCAGTTTTTGCCAAGTCATTAAGAATTTTGTTTTTTATTTGCATAAAAATACTATATAATGTTTTCTAAGATAAATAAATAATAAAAATAAAATTAAGGACATAAGGATATGAGTAAATTTTTAGAAGAATTATATGGTGATGAAACAGCACGCGTTAAACTAGCTTTTGATAGTGAAGACCCAAAAGTATTACACGATTTAAGCGAAGATAGTTGCCTTGCAGTTAAATTGGAAGTTGCTGGTAATGAAAACGCATTGCCACAGACTTTAAATATCTTAGCTGGCGATAAAGATAATGGGGTTCGTTTGCAAGTTGCGGGTAATTTTAACAGCCCACCAGAAGCAATTAAGAAACTTCTTGATGATTCATCAGAAGCGGTAAGGGAAGAAGCTGGTTATTCTGACCATGCTTAATAACTTTTACAAAAATAATTAATCCAGTAAATATTCCATTGGCAGAACAAATGTCATATCGCCTTTTCTTACAATTGGTGGCGGTGCAGGGAATGGTGAAATTTGACGAATTGTCCTAAGGGCTAGTTTATCAATTTTCTTATTACCCGATGACCTTCTTATACTTAAAAGGACAACTTCCCCATTACCATTAAGGCGGAAACGAATTTGCAGTTTGTATGATTTATCTAGGTAATCAGGCGAAAACATATGACGGGCAATATAGCCATTAATTTTGTGGGCGTATTGCATTGTTGCATGTCCAATTCGCCCCTTATCAATAACCTGCTTTTGCGGTTTTGTTTTCTTAACGATTTTTTTCTTATACTTTTTCTTTTTTTCTTTTTTCTTTTCTTTTTTCTTACTTAATTCCGCTTTTTCTTTTGGAAATTTTTTATCGTCATCATCTTTCATTTCAATTTGCACAACAGGCGGCGGTTGTTGTAATACAATTTCCATTTTTAAGCCAGATACATTTGTCCCGCCAGTGCCAAATAATTTGCCCTTTAACAATGAAGACGCACCAATAATACCAACAACAATTAATATTGTTGTAATGGAAGATAAATATAATTTAAAGCGGGTTTTTTGATTTATCATATTAATCACTTCCCACTTTTGGTTTAACAGCAACTTCCACAGATGTAAGCCCCCTGCGTTTTAGTTTTTTTAATATTTTAACCATTACGATTGCTTTGGCATTTTTATCAACAGAAATAGTAATCTTATCAGTCTTTTTAAATTTAATTGTATCCCAATTAATTACTTTGCCTTTTTGTAAAACTTCACCCGTATCAGTAATGCGAATTACAATATTTTTACTGTTTAATTTTGCAGTCGCCGAAACCCTAGACAAATCGGTTTTTTTAATTTCAGTTGGATAAAAACTTCCAATTACAATAAAGAATATTAATAATAAAAATACGATATTAATTAATGGCAATATGCTGTCATCATTAAATGCTTTTGGGCGGTTAATATGTTTTAATTTTTTTAACATTATTTAGCCCCTTTTTTCTTTGGCAAAATAATATTTGCAACAACACCGTTATCAAGCAAGTATTTCCATAACCCTAGGTATCGTTCAACAGATATATATTTATCTGGTTGTAATCCCCAATTCGTTTTCTTGTTTGTATTTGCTTTGATATATGCAAGGACATCTTTATCCGCATCAATTCTTTTTTTACCAATCGCCACATAACTTGGACGGACAATAATAGTCTTTGTTATTTTATCATTTTTGTTTTGTGAAACCGCAGAAGTTTTTGGTAAATCAAATTTAATTGCCTTTACCTTGTACAACGACATTGTAATCATAAAGAATATAAGTAATATAAACACCACATCAATAAGTGGGGTTAAGCTTATATCACCTTTAACTTTATTTCGTTGTTTTAACATTTACTTTTTTAATTGTGCGCTAAGCTTTGCAATGTGCTTTTCAAGTATTGATTGTAAAATATTTGATGCGATAAGTACGCATATTGCAACACTTAATCCGGCAGCAGTTGTAATAAGGGCTTTCCAAATACCACTGGCAAGGCTTGCCACATTAACCGCATCGCCAAGTGCAGACATTGTTTGGAATGCATCAATCATACCAATTACTGTACCTAATAACCCAAGCATTGGTGCCACAGTAATAGTAATTGATAAGAATAAAAATCCATGTTGGTGACTTAATACATATTCGTCTTCTTTTTCTTCAATTTCAGCTTTTGTTTTTGCTGATGAAAAATATTGCATCGGCTTGTTTCTTCCAATAGAAGTTGGAATAACACCAGTGTAAATAAATTCGTATACTTTGTATAATACAATAATCACACTAAGAACTGCAAAACCTGTTAATATATAGCCAATAGAACCAGACATTTGAATAAAATCATTAAACTGTTCAAACATTATTTTTCCCCTTTAATAAAATCCATATAATACTATATTAGTAGGGTATAAAAAGCAATTATTTTAATTATGTATTCACTGTATGAAGATATTGCTGAATTAAGTAATTAAATCTTGATAATTTCGCCTACTTTGTTATAGTAATATAACCTTTAAAAAGTAGGAGAATTACTAATGACTATTAAGCCTGATAGCTGGATTGCAAAACAATCAAAAGAAAATGGAATGATTGAACCATTCGTTGACGCACAAAAACGCGATGGTATTGTATCTTATGGTGTATCATCATACGGTTATGATGCAAGATGTGCCCCAGAATTTAAAATATTTACAAATGTAAATAATGCAATTGTTGATCCGAAAAACTTTTCTGATGATTGCTTTGTTGAGGTTAATGCCGATGAATGTATTATCCCACCAAATTCATTTGCCCTTGCAAGGACTGTGGAATATTTCCGCATTCCAAAAGATACGCTTGTTGTATGTTTGGGTAAATCAACTTATGCCCGTTGCGGTATTATCGTAAATGTAACCCCACTTGAACCAGGTTGGGAAGGGCATGTAACATTGGAATTTTCAAACACAACACCATTGCCTGCAAAAATTTATGCAAACGAAGGTGTTTGTCAATTCCTGTTCTTCCAAAGTGATGAACCTTGCGATGTTGCATACAGCGACCGTTCGGGTAAATACATGGGACAAACTGGTGTTACCTTACCTAAGATTTAGGGTTTAGCTTAATATGGAACAAATCGTTATTAATGGTGGTAAACCACTTGGTGGCAGTATTGAAATATCAGGCGCAAAAAATGCAGTCCTGCCATTAATGGCGACATCAATTTTAACTGATGAAACTGTAGTTCTTAAAAACACACCTGACCTTGCGGATATTGAAACACTTAGCGGTGTATTATCGGGACACGGTACAGCAATTGAAAAAAGCGATATTACGGAATATGGTTTTTCATTGCACCTTACGACAAATGAAATCACATCAACAACCGCCCCGTATGAATTAGTCCGCACAATGCGTGCGTCTGTATTGGTGCTTGGTCCATTACTTGCCCGTATGGGTGAAGCCAAAGTATCATTACCCGGTGGTTGTGCAATTGGTGCTAGGCCAGTTGATTTACACATTAAGGTTATGGAAGCATTGGGTGCAACCATTGAAATTGAAGGAGGCTACATTATCGCAACAGCCAAAGATGGACTTAAAGGTGCGGAATATACTTTCCCAATTGTAAGTGTGGGTGCAACGGAAAACGCTGTGATGGCGGGGGTACTTGCCGATGGAACAACTGTACTTAAAAATTCCGCACAAGAGCCAGAGATTACAGACTTAATTGATTGCCTTAATTCAATGGGTGCAAAAATCACAATGGAAGCGGACGAAATTACTATTATCGGTGTAAACAAATTATCTGGTACAACGCATACCGTTCTTGCCGACAGGATTGAAGCGGGAAGCTTTGCCTGTATCGCTGCAATGATGGGTGCGGAAATTACCTTAAATAATATTTCACCAAAAATATTAGATGTTCCGCTTGATATATTACAAAGCATTGGTGCAAGTGTTAGCACAACTGATAACAGCATCACAGTTAAAGGCGGGGATATTCACCCAATGGATATTACCACTTCGCCATATCCATATTTCCCTACGGATTTACAGGCACAGTATATGGCACTTCTGTGTGTTGCTTCGGGGACTTCAAATATATATGAAAAAGTATTTGAAAATCGTTTTATGCATGTACCTGAATTAACCCGCCTTGGTGCAGATATTGAACTTGATGGCGACAGGGCAATTATTAAAGGCGTTGCAAACTTAACAGGTGCGGAAGTAATGGCAACTGATTTACGCGCATCAATGAGCCTTGTTATCGCAGGGTTATATGCCAAAGGTACAACAAAGATTAACCGTATATATCACTTGGACAGGGGCTATGCGGGGCTTGAAAATAAACTTTCAAAAATAGGTGCGGATATTAAACGCGTTAAGCTGTAATGACTGATAATAAAAACTACACACCTTTATTATTAAAAGCATTGGACGGACAAGACTTAGCCATAATAGCTGGTCTTGTACAAGACAGCATATTACAATTAAGCGATACAAAGTATGATAAAAAGGGCAATGAATTTGTCTGTGTATTAAATCGTTTCGCATGGGAGGTTAATACGGATAAATCACCATATATTCGCACCCACTGTGCATTGGTGTTTAACGATGTGAAAAAGGTTTCATCACAAGGCATTGATATGAAACAAGACCGTATGTATTCATTATTATCGGCAATACCATCATCGGATAATGATGGAATAAACATATTCCTTAGCTTTTCGGGCGGTGGGGTAATGCGTTTATCCGTTGATAAAATTAATGTGGTGTTAAAAGATGTTGGTGATTACTGGGAAACAGAAAATCGTCCACACCACGAAAATAACGAAATTAATAAATAAGTTATTCGGCTTTCCAAATAATTCTAGCAATCCATTTAACTTTTCTTAAATCAATATTTGGATTTTCCAGTTCATTTTCACCAATCTTTTTAAGGCTGATTACATGGCTAGATATTTTTTGGATTGTGGCAATGATATTATCGCCTTCTTCAACCGCAACAATTACTTTGTCGCCTTTGCGAACATTGGAAGTAATCTTTGCAATTAAAGTATCACCACGATTGTATACATCGGCGTAATCGTGTGTGTTAATTCGCACCATAAATGATTTACCATCAATGTCTGTGCTTTCCATATTTTCATCACGATAATTTGAACGAACGTGCCCCGTGCTTGAAATAAATGATTTTACATTTTGTAATGATGATAATTTTGTTTTTGGCAAACCAATCGCCCCAAGATTTTCATTACTTTGCATTAAATCGGCGAATTGCCCCATGCTCATACCAATAACATCAAGGATACGGGCAATGCTTTCCGTTGATGGCCATCTTTGGCGACCGTCTTTACTTATTCTTTTTGATTTATTAAAGATTGTTGGGTCTAGCCCCGCTTTCTTTGCAAGCCCAGAAGGTGTTAAACCATTTATACCAGCTATTGCATCAATAGCTTCCCACATTTTATCGTGCTGAATCATTATTTTTCCTTATACTTTACACTTTGAATAATAAAATTAAATTATCATAAAAAAATAATCGTTTCAATAAAAATAATAGGAAAAAAACCCCTTATATTTAAAAAATAAGAATAATAACCATAATTTTAGTTTTATTTTTCAAATTATTTTTTGTTTTCCATTAAAGGATATCGCCCTTATGTTCGCTTTATGTTCTTTAATAAGGATAAAATACCTTTTTTATATTGACTTTGTACATAAATTGTGCTAGAAAGTTCTTTACCCGTTAATTTTAAGGGAATCACTTTAATCAATATTTTTTATGGAAAGGTAGGTAAATAAAGCAACTAACAACATAAATAACAGTGCTACTTTTAGTAGTGTAAAAGATGCCCTATATTGGTCAGCCAATATGATGGCATTAAAAAATAAGGGGGCGAAAATACAATCAGGTTTCGGTAATGAAAATCGGGAATTTGAACCAATAGACATCTTTGTTCCACTGTGGCGGTTTATAAAACAGGGACGCCTTGCACATAATTCAGAACAAGTGGTTATGAAATATGCAATCGCAGGGGCAGAACCACGAAGTACAGCAAAAGACTTCACAGTATGGAAAAATGTTTTGGATACATTAAAGCCAATTTTAATAAATAAAAGAATAGTAGAAAGAGGTACAAATGAATAAACACAAACAATTAGTAAAAAGTATGAACGACAATTCAAGTGATGCATTGGTAATGTTCTGTGATTCATCATCACGCTGGTTTTTAAAATTTTTAAAACCTAAATATCGCCATTGTTTTGTTGCAATAAAATCCAGTTCGGATTGGATTGTATACGAACCATTACTTAACCGTACAGAAATAACAATCATTCGTGATTCAAAAGCATTTGAGGTACGCAAATGTTTTGAAAGCATGGGTTGCACCGTGGTGGCTTGTAATATCAACCGCAAGGAAATCAAACCATTATCAATGTTAATGCCATTTACCTGTGTAAGGGCAGTTGGCAGAGTCCTTGGTGCAAACTTGCAATACATCTTTACCCCGTACCAACTTTACAAAAGCATAAAATAACGAAAGGAAAATATATGACAACTTTAAATAAGGAAAAACTATATGCATAACAATCACAAGACAAATGTTCAAACCATTTTAAACGATTATAAAAAAGCACAAGGCAAATATAATGAATGGGTTGAACTGTGGCGTGAATGTTATAACTTTGCTGGTACAAACATCAGCAGAAAAAACAAAATCCAAATCTTTGATGGCACCGCACCAGATGCTATTGATGAATTATCAGGGGTGTTAATGAATGAATTATACCCATATGGTAATGATTGGATTGACATTAAAAACAAACAAACAAAACAAAGCGATGATACGGATACCAGCATAAATGTTAAAAACACAATTATGGACAGTATCAGGTCATCAAACTTTCAAATTGAAATTCACCAATGTGTTATGGATTTAATTATCGCAGGCACAGGTGTAATGTTAATTGAACAAGGGGATATTAACAGTGGTAATAAATTAAAATTTACCGCCCTTGATTTACAAAATATTGTTTTACAAGAAACGGCAAATGGTAAAATTGATACCTTATACCGCAAAAAAGAATATTCGTATAACGAACTTGTAAATCGTTTCCCAATTGCAAAATCAAAAGTTAAATACAGCGAAGATAAGACATTTAAAATTGTTGAACAAATTAAACTAAACAATGGTAAATGGGATTATACGGTAATTTTACTTGATGAAACTTCACAATCGGAAATCATTATGCAAAGCCAATATGACACACCGCCATTCATTGCCTTTCGTTGGCAAAAAAATACGGGCGAAGTATATGGTCGTTCCCCAATTATGAAAGCATTACCAGATATTAAAACGGTAAACAAGATTGCGGAACTTACATTAAAGAATGCGTCAATCAGTGTGACTGGTATCTGGCAGGCAGATGACGATGGGGTATTAAATCCGAATAACATTCGCCTTGTACCGGGGGCAATAATTCCAAAGGCGGTTGGGTCAAATGGTTTACAACCATTAAAAAGCCCAGGGGAATTTAACTTATCAAATATGTTAATTGAACCATTGCAAAACCGCATTCGCAAAAGTTTATTGTCCGATGTGTTTACAACAACGGTTGCCAAAACCGCAACGGAAATTCAGGAACAACAATTGCGTTCACGCCAAGTAATCAATTCGGTGTTTGAACGAATTACACAAGAAGCAATGCTTCCAATGGTTCAGCGAATTACCGATATCTTGGCAAAGCAAGGGGCAATTATTAAACCAAAAGACAGCGGTCTTTATGTTGATGTAATTTCACCAGTGGAACGATACAGCAAAATGCAAAAAGTATTAATGGTTAAACAAACAATTAGCGAAATTAACAAACTTGGCTTTGATGCGTTTAACATTTTTGATTTAAACAAAACATTAAAATGGGTTGTTGCGGAAATGGATGTGCCAAACCATATCTTAATTGAAAATGAACCATTGCAAGAAATGGAATTATTGAATGAACAATAACCTTGCTTGGGCGGGGGATAATAAACCCTATGAATTGGAAGAGGTTGAAAAAGCATTATTTAAAATCTTTTCCAGTGATGAAGGTAAAATTCTGTGGTCGTATTTAAAGCACACAGTAATTGAAAATTATTCACAAGAAATGGACACAAACAAAATACATATGCATAACGGTAAACGAATATTGGTAATGCACTTAAAACAACTAGCCCAACGACAAGTTGGATAAGAAAGGAATAAAATATGACAGAACAACAAGAAAACGAAATACAACAAACAGAAAACCCAGTGGAAGAAACACCACCGCAAAGCAATGACTTTGTACCTGAAAAATTTATTAAGGACGGGGAAGTACAAGTTGACCAACTGGCAAAATCATATACGGAATTGGAAAAGAAATTATCCAGCCGACAAAACCCAGAAATTGATATGGGCGATTATGAATTTGAATTGGAAGACGCAACATTCACCCGCAATGAAGATTTTGATAAAATGTTAATGGAAAATGGTGTCACGGGTAAACAAGCCCAGTTAATTTACAATTACGCCAATGAACATTTTGGTGAAAGCTTACAACAAAAATCAGTTGAACTGGCGGAACAAGAATTAAGTTGGCACTTTGGTGGTGATGACAAATGGAACGGCATTAAAAAGGATATTCAAAGTTGGGCAAGTCAAAACCTTGATGAAAAAATCTTTACTGAATTAGGAAGCAGTGTAAAGGGCATTAAAACATTATATAATATGATGCAATCAAGCCGTGAATTTCCAATTTCGGATAATGCGGGTGCAACCACTTCGTTAAATCAAGACAGCTTATATGCAATGATGGATAATCCAAAGTATTGGCGTGATAAAGATCCAGAATATATTGCAAAGGTGCAAAAAGGATTCAAAGACCTATACGGTGATGAAAAAGTAAATGTTTAGTTTATAAATTAAAGGGGGATTAATTCCCCCTTTTTTATATAATATCTTTAAATGGATTTATATTGTCTTCAATTTCAATACACCAACAATCTTTATCCCCATTGTGAAAATCAGACAATTTATTATCCGCATCACTTTCATTTAAATTATCAATTTCATTCCAAGTGTATTTATCGGAATTAAAATCATATTCACGGGAACAAATTGTAAATTTACCCATGTTATTTTTATCATTTATTTTTAGATAAATTAATCCGCGTTCATTATCGCCTGAATGAATTACATATAATGCCTTACCCATATTGGTATAATCACGCACTACGGAATCAATTATCATTTTTATCGCAAGTGTTGTCATATTGCTTAATATATTATATTGTAAAGATATGATAAAGAAAAATAATAAGACGAATAAAAAAAATAATCCAAAAAAACCAGCTCCTAAACAAAGCATAATATCTAAGGCTTTTAAATTTGGGGTGCTTTCGGCTATCTGGGGGTTTGTTTTATTATCTGTTTTCTTTTTTGCCCTTTACTTACAATTACCAAGCCCAAGTGAGGTTGCGGGCTCTACAACCAGAACCGCGAATGTTCGCATACTTGATAAAAATGGAATATACCTTGCCAATTATGGTGACGGGTATGGTAAAGCGGTTAATGCAAAAGATTTACCAAAGTATGTGTCGGGTGCATTTGTTGCAACAGAAGACAAAAGATTTTACCAACACGATGGAATTGATTTCCGTGGTATTGCCCGTGCCTTTTATACCAATATATTGGCAGGCAGGGTAAAACAAGGTGGCTCAACCATTTCACAACAGGTTGCAAAAAATTTATTCTTATCCAATGAACGAACATTTATTCGCAAAGCCAAAGAACTTATTTACACAGTATGGTTGGAAATTGGATTTACAAAAAATCAAATATTATCATTATACTTAAACCGTGTGTATATGGGGTCTGGTCAATATGGTATATCATCTGCGGCAAAACATTACTTTGGCGTATTGCCACAGGATTTAAATATATGGCAATCAGCCGTACTTGCCGGAATGATGAAAGCCCCAAATGGATATAACCCAATTTACCGTCCAAAGAAATCGGCAAAAAGGGCAAGGGTTGTTCTTAATAAAATGTATGAAGCGGGTGTAATTACAAAAAAACAAGTAAAACAATATTCTCGTAAAACAGTTAAAACAGTATCAAAGAAAAATCCACGCATAAGATACTTTACTGATTACGTTAATAAACAAATTAAGAAAATATTGGGTCGTGTTAACCAAGATATGGTTGTTTATACAACCCTTGATATGGAAAAACAAAAAATGGCATATAAAGCCATTGATAAATATAAAAAATCATTCCGTAAACAAAAAGCAAAACAAGTGGCTTTTGTTTCAATGGATGTAAGCGGTGCGGTTCGTGTAATGGTTGGCGGGATTGATGATAAATCACAATTCAATCGTGCAGTGCAAGCAAAACGCCCAGTTGGTTCATTGTTCAAAGCATTCGTTTATGCAAATGCAATGAATAAATATTCCCCTGAAACAAAAATCCGTGACACAGCGATTAATATTAAAGGATATAAACCACAAAATTATGATAAAAAACAATACGGTGTTGTTTCATTAAAATATGCGTTTAAAAAATCATTAAATCTTTCGGCGGTTAAGCTATCGGAAAAAATTGGCAGGGAATCCACAATTGAATTTGCAAAAAAGATTGGTATTAAAAGCCCAATTCAAAATGTGCCTAGTATGGTACTTGGTACTAGTGAGGCAAGCCTGCTTGAAATGACATCAGCATATGGTGTGTTTGCAAGTGGTGGTTCATTGGTTGAACCATTTGTTATTGATTATATTGAAGACAAAGATGGCGATACAATATATTCATCTGTTTCGGCAAATGCCCAAGTGGTTGAAACAGAAGTAATTTCAAAATTCAATGTTATGGCGCGCGAAGTTATCAAAACAGGCACAGGTAAATTAGCCAATATAAAAGGTGCGGACATTGCGGGTAAAACAGGCACAACACAAAATTACCGCGATGCGTGGTTTATTGGATATTCTTCACAGGTAATAACAGGTGTTTGGATTGGTAATGATGACAATTCAAAAACAAATAAAATAAGTGGTGGTTGGTATCCAACAATGATATGGAAAGAATATATGAAAAATATTGTAAGCCCATTCTTTGATGGAAACTTAATGTAAATTACATTTCTATTTCTGCACCGAATAATTCTTCAATATGGGCGTGATAATCTTCAACATCGTTTTCGCTAATTAATTTATCTTGCACGCTGTTTCCCGTTGTATGAACCGTATTTCTATCTTTACTTATTAAGTGATGCCAGTGGGGAAGGTCATAGCCCTTATCAACTAATTTATACGAACAAGTATCTGGCAACCATTCAAGGGTTGGTGCAATTTTTGCAGTTAACACAATACAATCGGGAACATAAGATTTTCGGTTTTCATAATCAACACATTGTGCCGTATGGGTATCCAATAATTTACACGCCACATCTGTATCATAAACTTCGCCCGTTTCGTCATCTTGGATTTTATGATTGCAACATTTACCACAACCATCGCACAGGCTTTCCCATTCCGATTGGCTCATTTCATTTAATGATTTTGTTTGCCAGAAATTATTGCTCATACTTTTCAATTAAGTGCATATATGAACCCGCAACATTACCGTTGATTAAGCCAACATCTTGCATTTGTCCGTTTGATGCATCTTTTACCTTAAATAATGGTTCCCCCGATTGGTGTATGATTGTTGAATAATGGAATTCATGCCCTTTATACACATCACCTTTTTTACCAAGATTACAATCGTTTAATAATTCCATATGACGATATGATAATTGAAGCTTTCGCTTTTCAAACGAAGTTTCCAAATCCAACAGCCCAAGTGTTTCATATTTTTTCCCGTCTTTGTCGGTAATTGATTTACCCAGTGCCATAAAGCCCCCACATTCACCAAAAATAAATGTGCCTTTGTCGGCGTGTTTAAGTACGGAATCTTTAAAGTCCGTGCCTTTTACCAATTTATCTAAATACAATTCAGGATAACCCCCACATAAATATATGGCATCAGCCTTTTCATCAACAGGGTCATTGCGTAAGTATGAAGAAAATGAAACTTCAATGCCCAATGACTTCCATTGTTGAACAATGTATGGGTAAAAGAAACTTAATGCTTCGTCATAGGCGATTGATATATGTTTTGCAAATGGCGGTACGGCAATTTTATCATTCATTGTTGCCGATGACGGTTTGGCAATTTCAATTAATTTATTAAGGTCAAGTTGTTGTTCCACGACTTTTGCACATTCATCAAGAACCGCATTTAATTCTGTATGATTATCTGGGTGTGGGGTTGTTAAACCAAGATGGCGTGATTTAATTTCAAATATATCATTGCGGAACAGACCGCCAATTAATGGAATGTGTGGTAAATGTTTTGCAAGTGAATCTTTTAAGATTTGATAATGTTTATCAGAACCAACTTTGGTTAAAATAATACCACTTATTTTTATGTCTTTGTCCAGACTGTCAAATCCCTTAACAATCGCCGATATGGACGAACTTTGCCCAAATACATCAAGGCATAATATAACAGGTAAATTTAATTTCTTGGCAATTTCTGCTGAAGATGACGAACCATCACTAGCCCCGTCAAATAAACCCATAACACCTTCAATAATTGTAATGTCGCTTCCCCTTTGTTCCAATGTGGCAAGGTTGCGGTTTAATGTTTCATCGGACATTGCCCACCCATCAAGGTTTAATGCAAAATCACCACTGCCGACTGCGTGAAATTTTGGGTCAATGTAATCAGGTCCAACTTTACCACCAGAAACTTTTAAGCCACGGTTTCTTAATGCACGCAATATTGATGCAGTAATAATTGTTTTACCCGAACCTGTTGATACACCACCGATAAGAATACTAGTCATTATTTTATCCACCCAATAGTTTCATTTAAATTAACAACTTTGCCAATTACAATGATTGCAGGCGGACTAAAGTTTTTTGCCATATTTGGCAAGTCTTTTAATTGCCCTGTTTCAACACGCATTTGTGGTGTTGTGGCATTTTCCACAATGGCGCACGGCGTATTGGCATCTTTGCCTGCACCAATTAATTTATCTGTAATATGATTAATATGTTTTAACGCCATATATAAAACCACCACTTGTGATGGGGCGGTTAAGCTGTTCCAACAAATTTCATCAGGTATTTCACCAGTACTTGCGTGTCCCGTTACAAATGTAATTGAATAATTTGTTTCACGGTGTGTTGCGGGAATCCCCGCATAAGCCATTCCACCAATCCCCGCAGTGATACCTGGAATAACACGGAAATTAATTCCATTGTCTTTTAATACAATTGCTTCTTCACCCCCGCGACCAAAAATGAATGGGTCGCCCCCTTTAAGGCGAAGAACTTTCTTACCTTGTTTTGCAAGTTTAACTAGTGTGTCACAAATATCATCTTGTTTTGTGCTTGGTTTACCACCGCGTTTACCCGCATATATTTTTTCACAACTTGCAAGGTTTAAGATATCTTCATTAACAAGGGCGTCATACACAATTACATCAGCGGATTTTAATCCGTTAATGGCGTGAATGGTTAACAAGCCAATATCACCCGGTCCAGCCCCCGTAATCCATACAGTGCCTTTTTCAAAAGTCGGGCTTAAATTAGCAATGTTATCCGCTTTATTTTTATTAAATAGTTTTAGTATATTTATCATAACTAAAATGTTATTCTTTCTTATAAGAATTTAAAACAGAATGTAAGTATATATAAAATATTATGACTACACAAGAAATAATAGATACAAAAAAATTAAACAAAGGCTGGACAACTGGGGCTTGTGCCACAGCTTGTGCGACGGCTTGTGTATATGGGTTTATAAATGGGGAAAAAGTGGAAAAAATAACTATTGACTTACCCGCAGGAAGCCAAGAATTTGAAATTATCAATTTTGAACTTTTTGATGATTATGCGCTGTGTTCTACAATAAAAGATGCGGGTGATGACCCAGACATAACACACGGTTGTGAATTAAGCGTTAAGGTTTCAAAAAATGATAACGGTATTAAATATGTGGCGGGTACAGGCGTGGGAACTATTACCAAAAATGGATTGCCATTGCCAAAGGGCGAACCTGCCATAAATCCAAAGCCAAGGGAAATGATTGAAAAAAACATTGTTGCCATTTCTGGACATAATAATTGGACGGTTGAAGTATCAATAAAAAACGGCGAAGAATTGGCACAAAAAACTTGGAACCCACGACTTGGAATAATCGGGGGCTTATCGGTGCTTGGCACAACGGGTGTGGTAATTCCATATTCGTGCAGTGCGTGGATTCATTCCATTCACCGCGGTATTGATGTGGCAATGGCTGATGGCATAAATCATATTGTTGGTGCAACGGGTAAGACTTCGGAAAAGGTGGCAATTGATACTTTAAAATTTGACCCACAAGCATATATTGATATGGGTGATTTTGCAGGTGGTATGTTAAAATATGCAAGCAATAATAATGTTAATGAAATAACAATTTGTGGCGGTTTTGCAAAGCTGGTTAAATTGGCACAGGGCAATCGTGATTTACATTCAGCCCGTTCACAAGTTGACTTTGAAAAACTGGCGAGTACGGTTGCGGAACTTGGCGGTAATAAAGATGATATTGAATTTACAAAGTCGGCAAATACGGCACTAGAAGTATTACAAAAAATTGATTTGGATTTAGCTGGGTGGGTTGCCAAAACCGCAAGTATGGTTGCAAAAGAAATAAGCAAAGATAAAATTAAAATTAACATTATAATTATATCAAGGGATGGGGAAATATTATCCCATTACAAAGGATAACTATGACAATATTATTACTAGGCGGGACAAGGGACGCCATTAAAATTGGTGAAAGTTTAACTTGTCAGTATATTTATTCAATAGCAGGGGTAACGGATAACCCAAGCGTTCCAAATAACGCAACCGTTCACACGGGGGGATTTTCCGCCATTGGGGGATTGCAAAAATTTATTGCCGATAACAACATTACAACTGTTATTAATGCAACACACCCTTATGCAAGTGCAATAACCGAAACGGTTAATAATTTAACAGATGTAAATGTTATACGGTATCTTCGCCCCGCGTGGGAAATTCAAAATAA
>JBMZFW010000020.1:0-18731 GCA_049615605.1 Alphaproteobacteria bacterium
CTGTGCTTTTTCGCCAAGTCAGATAACATAAATAATCGGTCTTCAATTGTTTGTAAATCATTTGCCGATGATTGGATAATGTCGGCTTGGTCTTTGATAATTGATATGGCATTTAAGACTTCACTTGATGCAGTTTCAAGGTTTTCAAGTGCAGTTTCAATTTCAGTCCCTGCAATATCGGAAATCTTTTCAATATTGCGTTGCGATTTTGCAATTGAATCATATGAACCGTTATCACCATTTAATAAATCATACACTTCGTTATATGCGTTTAATAACTTATCCGCATTTTTTAATTTGTCTTTTTGTTCGTTAAGTTCCGTTTCTTCGTTTTCTTGTAAATCACATTTTTCAAGTTCATCAAGGCAATGTAAGATGTATTCGCTGTCGGCTTTAATCTTTTCATATTCATTGATGGCAATGTCATATTTCTTTTGAATATCAGACCAATTTTCATAAGCGGATTTAATTTCAGTTTTTAAACTAAATAGCTTTGCATAATTATCCAATGTATTCATATGGGTTGCGGTTGATAATAAACCGTGTTGTTCAAATTGCCCTTGTACATCAACCAATGTTTCACCAAGACCGCGTAAGTCTTTTACATTAATTGGTTGCCCGTTAACATAGCACTTTGATTTACCTTCGGCTGTCATAGAACGCTTTAAAATAATTGGTTCGTTATTTTGGGCATCAATATCTAAATCATTTAAAATATCCCAAGCAGGGTGGGTGGAATTAATTTCAATTTCAGCTGTTATAATTGATTTATCCGTGCCTTTACGAACAAGGGAACTGTCCCCACGCCCACCGATAACTAAACCAATGGCATCAAGCAAAATTGATTTACCTGCACCAGTTTCACCAGTTAAGGCAGACAAACCGCTGTTAATTGTGATTTGAAGTTTTTCAACAAGAACAATATTATTAACGCTAAGGGAAAGTATCATTTACCCGCTCGCAGTTTAAGGTTTATGTTTTTGTAATAATTCGTAAGAATGTCTGTACCAATAATTACCTTGGTGGTTGTGACCAAGGATAGCACCAGTTCTGTATGCTTCTTGATATAGACCAAGTGCTAGGTATGTTTCAACCATTCTTGCAAGGGCTTCTGGTGTTTGTGAAGTATGTGAATAGTTTTTCACAATATTGTTAAACCTTGTAAGGGCTGCTTGGTAATCGCCTTGGTCTTGGTAAAATCTGCCAACATCAAGTTCTTTACCTGCCAAGTGGTCAATGGCTAAATCAAGTTTGTATTTTGCATTGATGGCATAATCCGTATTTGGATATGAAATGATAATATCGTTTAAGGCTTCAAATGCTTTGTCTGTGTTGCCTTGGTCACGACCAATATCAGATATTTGTTCGTAATAGCTTAATGCACGAATGTATGTGATTTTTGGTGCAAGTTTGTGATTTGGATTATATGCAATAAAGTTTTCCGCAAACATAACCGCGTCTTCATAATTCATATTTGCATAAGCATACATAACCGCATTTGCGATTGCTTTTTTCGCATAATCAGATTGTGGGTGTTGGCGTTCAACTTCTTCGTATGCTTTGATTACATCTTTGTAAGTATCGCCATTTCTTTCCGCAGTTGTTGCCATTTCATAAAGTTCTTTGGCTGGGCGTTCAACTTGCTTTTCAGGTTCATCACTGCCACAAGCGGTAAGTACGAATGAAACGAATAGAATTGATAATAATTTAGTTATATTTTTTAACATTTTTAATCCTGATTTTTAATAACATTTTTATACTGGTAATATTATCATTTAAAGGATTAAAAAACAAATTAAAATTTATTAAATTTTGTTTATTTCAAAGCCATCGGCAGTGTCTTTTACTTCATAGCCCAATGATTTGATTTTATCGCGGATTTCATCAGCTTTTGCGAAGTCTTTTTCCGCCTTGGCATTCTTGCGATTTTCGGCAAGTTCCACAACTTCTGTTGGGATTTCAACTGTTTCAATAGCTGTTGTGTCAATGCCTAGTAAATCAAAGGCTTTTAACAGTTTTGATTTATTAATTGCATTTGGTTCTGATTTTAAATTGTTAAAGTATTCCCACATAACTGAAATGGCAAGCGGGGTATTTAAATCATCACAAAGCGCAGATGTAAATTCATTAATATCACAATCAATTGTTTCAATATCATTGTGTGAATTAATAAGGCTTGATAATTTGCTAATTAATTTATCTGCTTCTGCCAATTTATCTTTGGTGAAATCAAGTGGTTTACGGTAATGGGTTGACAACAATACAAAGCGGATCGCATTACCAGAAAATTCTTTTAACAATTCATTAATTGTATAAAAATTGCCAAGTGATTTTGACATTTTTTCGCCTTCGCTCATTAAGAAACCATTGTGCATCCAATATTTTGCAAATTTACCAGTTTCGTTTGAACAACAAGATTGGGCAATTTCATTTTGGTGATGTGGGAAAATTAAATCAAGACCACCACCGTGAATATCAAAATATTCGCCTAGGTGCTTTTTGCTCATCGCGGAACATTCAATATGCCAGCCTGGGCGACCATAACCCCACGGACTGTCCCAACCTGGTTCATTTTCATTTGATGGTTTCCATAGGACAAAGTCCGCTGGGTCTTCTTTGTAATCGGCGATTTCAACCCTTGCCCCTTGGACTTGTTCGTCATAATCTTTATTGGCAAATTTGCCATATTCATCCCACGACTTAACACGGAACAATACATGATTTTCCGATGCGTAAGCGTGCCCCTTATCAATTAAGGTATTGATGATTTCAATCATTTCCGCAATGTGTTCTGTTGCACGGGGTTGTGCATCGGGTGATAATGTATGAAGTGCTGTGTAATCATCAACAAACTGTTTTTCAGTTCGGGCGGTTAATTCGCCAATTGTTTCGTTATTTTCCATAGCCCTTTGGTTAATTTTATCGTCCACATCGGTAATGTTGCGAACATATTTAACACTTGGGTACATTGTTTTAAGTAATCGGTATAAAACATCAAATACAACAACTGGACGACCATTGCCAATATGAATGTAATCATATACGGTTGGTCCGCACACATACATTTTTACTTCGTCCGAATTTATCGGTTCAAATTCAACTTTTTCACGCGTTGCTGTATCAAATATTTTTAACAAATTACGATAACCTTTTTATTACCTTATCACGCCCAATTAATGGTAACATTAATCCCATTTCAGGACCGTGTGATTGCCCCGTAATGGCAAGCCTTAACGGCATAAATAATTCTTTACCTTTTTTACCAGTTTCATCTTTTACTAAAGAAGTCCAAGTTTTCCAAGTGTCATCACCGATTTCACCATCTGGTAATAATGACAGGGCGGTTTTAATAAAGCCTGCGTCTTCAATAACCGTTTCCACATCACCTGTAATTACATTTAACCAAGTTTCAGCTTCATTAAGTTTTGAAATATTACCGCTTATTACATTCCAAAGTTCATTTGAAATAGTGCTTGGTAATTTATCTTTTACATCGTCAAAATTCATATTGTTAATGAATTTTGCGTTTAAGCCTTCTAATTCTTCCACATCAAATTTTGGCATTGAACGGCTGTAATTATTCATATCAAAATCTGCAATTAATTGTGCCATAGTATCCGTACCATCAGACATTATATTGGTACCAAGTCGGCTTAATGCAGAAAGGATAGTAATTGGTTCAATACCTTCATCGCGCAAGTTTTCAATCGCACCGGTACCAAGGCGTTTTGACATTTTATCACCATCTTTACCAGATATTAATGGCAAGTGTCCAAACTGTGGCATA
The DNA here is from genome assembly GCA_049615605.1 of Alphaproteobacteria bacterium. Lineage (GTDB taxonomy): Bacteria > Pseudomonadota > Alphaproteobacteria > JAQWUY01 > JAQWUY01 > JAQWUY01. Next base: position 3,788 of record JBMZFW010000020.1, read on the forward strand.
TGGTCGCCAAGGGCTTTGAATATTTGAACTTGAACCGCTGTATTTGTTGCGTGGTCATCACCGCGAATAATGTGTGTAATCTTTTCATCAATATCATCAACAATTGTTGTTAATGTGAATAATGGGCGACCATCTTCACGCACTAGTACTGGGTCTGATAAGTGTTGTGATTCAAATTTTGTTTCACCGCGGGATAAATCATTCCACGCCATTGGTTCGTCATTAAGTAAGAAACGCCAGTGTGGTTTAATACCTTGTGCTTCTTTTTCAGCCTTTTCCGCATCAGATAAGTTTAATGACGCGCGGTCATACACAGGTGGTTTCCCCGATGAAATTTGTGTTTTGCGTTTTAGTGATAATTCTTCCGCTGTTTCATAACATGGATATACACGACCCATTGCCTTTAATTCGTCAAGGACTTTGGCGTATCTGTCCATACGGTCTGATTGCTTAAAAGTATAATCATAATTTATACCAAGCCAGCTAAGGTCATTAATAATGCCGTCTGCGTATTCATCAGTTGATCGTTCTTGGTCTGTATCGTCAAGGCGTAAGATAAACTGCCCGCCATTTTTTTGCGCGATAAGGTAGTTAAATAATGCAATCCTTGCATTACCAATATGTAATTTACCAGTTGGTGATGGGGCAAATCTTACCTTAGTCATTTTTAATCGTCCTTTTTTAATTCGTGCCAAGTATAGCTGTTGCTTATAGGGTATAACCTGTCATACGAAAAATCGCAAGATGTTAATTTTAAACCAACCGCTGATTGTTGTCGTTTATATTCGGCTAAGTTTAATAATTTCCAAATCTTTTTAACCGTGTCTTTATCATAACCTTGTTTAACCGTATCGTTTATAGACATTCTGTTTTCTATTAAGCATTTTAAAATACCGTCTAGTATGTCATATTCAGGTAAGCTGTCCTGGTCGGTTTGATTTTCACGCAGTTCCGCCGTTGGTGGTTTTGAAATAATGTTTTGCGGTATTACTTCGCCTGATTTATTTCGCCAATGGCATAACTTAAACACATCGGTTTTATAAATATCTTTGATAAGGTTAAATCCACCACACATATCACCGTACAAAGTGGCATACCCAACTGCGTTTTCAGATTTATTACCCGTTGTTAAGGCAAGGTATCCAAATTTATTTGATAACGCCATTACAATTGAACCACGAATGCGGGCTTGGATATTTTCCTCTGTCGTGTCTTTTTCAGTGCCTTGCATTATGGCAGAAAAACTTTCATTAAACGCATTCATCATCGGTTCAATATTAATTGTTTCATAATTAATACCAAGATTATCAACTAGTGCTTTTGCATCAATCAAAGATTCTTGTGAAGTATATGGGCTTGGCATCATAACGGTATGGACATTTTCCGCCCCCAGTGCATCAACAGCCATTGTTGCGGTAATCGCACTGTCAACACCACCCGAAAGCCCAAGGACAACTCCGTTAAAACCATTTTTACGAACATATTCTTTTAAGCCAAAGCAACAGGCATTCCAAATGGTTGGTGCAAAGTTTTCATCTGTTTCAGCAATAGGGGTATTGGTATTTGAACTTAAAACACCGTCTTTATATTCAATTGTACTGGTTGCTGTTTCAAATTGTGGTAATTGCATTGCCAAAGATTTATCCGTATTAATTGCAAATGAACCACCATCATTTAATACCCCGTCATAACCACCCACATCGTGAGTGTAAATGAAAGGTATTTTAAAATCATCTATACGCTGTTTTACCACATCGTGGCGAAGCGTTAATTTGCCATAGTTGTATGGCGATGCATTAATTGATATTGCTAAGTCTGAACCTTGTACTGCGACTTTACAAACATCTTGTTCCCAAATATCATTGCAAATTGGCAGGGCGATTTTAACCCCATTAATTTCAAATGGTTTGTTTAAATCACCAGATTTGAATTCACGGCTGTCAATACACGCACCTTCATCAGCCATCGCATTTTTATGATTTGTATAAACAATTTTACCATTCATTAAAACAACAACTGAATTAAATGATTTTGTGCTATTAGATAAAGTTGCAGAACCAACAATAATTGCTGTTTTGTTTCCCGTTGTAAGTTCGGCTATTTTTTGAATTGTGTTTTCACAAGATTGTAAAAAGTCTTTTGATTGTAATAAATCAAATGCGTAATAACCGTGTACTGTGCCTTCGGCAAATACCGCAATATCACAATCATTTGCAAGTGATTGTTCGTATGCAGATTTTATAATTTCAAAGTTACCATCAAAATCACCAACGCTAGGGCTGGTTTGATGAATGGAAATTTTTAATTCAGGCATCTTACCCTCTATTTGGAATTGTTTTCCTTGATTTTATCAGCAATTAAGAATGAAATTTCTAGTGCCTGTTCCGCATTTAAGCGTGGATCACAGAAAGTATGGTATCTGTCTGATAAGTCTTCGTCTGTAATACCAACTGTACCACCAACACATTCGGTTACATTCTTGCCCGTCATTTCCAAGTGAACACCACCAGCGTGCGTTCCTTCGGCTTTATGAACATCAAAGAATATTTCAATTTCTTTCCAAATACTTTCAAGTGGTCTTGTTTTATAACCAGTCGATGATTTGATTGTATTACCGTGCATTGGGTCAGATGACCATACAACATTACGACCTTCTTTTTCCACCGCGCGAATTAAGTTTGGTAAGTTTTTCGCAACATTATCCGCACCCATACGAACGATAAGGGTTAGACGACCTTCTTCGTTTTCAGGGTTTAAAATATCACACATTTCAAGAATTTCATCACCAGTAATCGTTGGTCCACATTTCATACCAATTGGGTTTTCAATACCGCGGAAGAATTCAGCATGGGCGTGGTCTGGTTGGCGTGTTCGTTCACCAATCCAAAGCATATGTGCTGATGTATCATAATAATCACCAGTTGTACTGTCTTTTCTTGTTAATGCTTCTTCATAACCAAGCAATAATGCTTCGTGTGAAGTATAAAGATTTGTTTCACGGATTTGACGAACATTATCAGATGTAATGCCACAAGATTCCATAAACTTTAAAGTATCGTTAATTTGTGATGCAAGCTTAGAAAACTTTTCACCACCAGATGTGCCTTTTACAAAGTCCTGTGTCCAAGCGTTAATTTTGTGTAAATCAGCAAAGCCACCTTGTGAAAATGCACGCAGTAAGTTTAATGTTGAAGCCGATTGATTGTATGCACGAACCATACGCATTGGGTCTGGCACACGACGCTCTTTTTCAAATTCAGCACCGTTAATAATATCCCCGCGGTATGATGGTAATTCAACCCCATCAATTGTTTCCGTATCAGCGGAACGCGGTTTTGCAAATTGACCTGCCATACGGGCAACCTTTACCACTGGCATAGACGCACCAAATGTAAGAATACTAGCCATTTGTAAGATTACACGTAATGAATCCCTTATGTTATCAGCAGAAAATTCTTTGAAAGATTCAGCACAATCGCCACCTTGTAAAAGGAAGGCTTCACCACGACAAACTTTTGCAAGTTTATCTTTAAGTTGACGGGCTTCACCAGCAAAAATAAGCGGTGCTTGTTCCGTCATAATTCGTTCTGCCTGTTCAAGTAATTCTTGATCAGGGTAAGTTGGTACTTGTAAAACAGGTTTTTTACGCCAAGAATTTGGTGACCAGTTATTTGTCATTTTTATATCCTTATTTTTTTGTTTTTTAAATAATACAAAAAAAAGCCTTAAAAACCAACTAAAATATTTATTTTTCTGCCTTTGTTCGCATTGTGACAAATTCTTCTGCCGAAGTGGGGTGAATACCAATGGTATTATCAAAGTCAGCCTTAGTTAAGCCCGCTTTTACTGCAATGCCAATACCTTGGATAATTTCCCCCGCATCATCGCCGACCATATGTGCACCAAGAACACGGTCTGATTTCGTATCAACAACCAGTTTCATAAACGAACGAAACGGGCTACCCGATAATGTGTTTTTCATTGGTTTAAAGTCTGATTTATAAATATCAATATCATAACCTTGGGCTATTGCGTCTTCCTGGCTTAAACCAACAGTTCCCATATTTGGATAACAAAATACAGCGGTTGCGATATTGCTGTAATCCATAGTCTTTGTTTTATCACCATAAACACGGTTTAAAAATACCATTGCTTCGCCAAGGGCAACGGGTGTTAATTGCATACGGTTAATTACATCGCCAAGGGCATAAATTGATGGTACATTGGTTTGAAAGTCATCATTCACAACGATTGCCCCGTTTTCAGTTTTAACACCTGCATTTTCAAGCCCAAGATTTTCCACATAAGGTTTGCGACCCGTTGCATACATTACAAAATCAGATTGAATATCACCTTTATCCGTATGGCAGATAATTTTATCCCCATCTTTTGAAAGCTTTTCTATATTGCAACCAGTTATAAATTCAACACCATTTTGTTCCATTTGATTTTTTGCAAACTCAACAGTTTCCCCATCAAATTCTTTTAATATTGACGAACGCACAAGCAATTTAACTTTTGCCCCAAGGCTTGCAAAGATACTTGCAAATTCAACCGCAATATACCCCCCGCCAACAACAGTTATTTCATTTGGTAATTCGTCCATATAAAACGCATCAAATGAAGTGCCTGCAAGTTCAATTCCTTCAATGTTTGGTAAAACAGGGGTTGAACCAACGGTAATTAAAATTCTTTCCGCAGTATAATCTTTACCATTAACTGTTACGGTGTTTTTATCTTTTAAAACTGCATATCCATCAATAATTTCCACACCTGCATTTTTAAGCATATTGTTATAAATGCCATTTAAGCGGTTTATTTCATTGTCTTTATTCGTGCGTAAAGTTTTCCAATCAAACTTTGGCTTTTCTGTTGTAAAACCATAACCCTTTGCATCGTCAAAGCTGTGGGCAAAATTACCCGCATAGGTAAATAATTTTTTTGGTACGCAACCAACATTTACACAAGTACCGCCCATCATTCCGTCTTCGGCAACGGCGACTTTTAAACCCATAGATGCACCCATTCGTGAAGCCCTTACACCACCCGAACCTGCACCGATAACGAATAAATCATAATCAAAAGACATACTAACCCCTTAAAATACTTGCATAGTTGATAAATAGAGAGTAAATATTACAATATATTTTATAATATTTAAAGCAAAGAAGTTAACAATGACAAACGATGTTGAAATGGGCTTGAATTTTAAGCCAAAATTTGATGAAAACGGATTAATTCCTTGTATTGTTCAAGACAACAATACGGGCGATGTCTTAATGTTTGCATATATGAATGAAGATGCTTTGAATAAAACAAACGAACTGGGCGAAGCTGTATTTTATTCTCGCTCACGAAAATCACTATGGCACAAGGGGGAACAATCGGGCTTAACAATGGCGGTTGCGTCCATTAGTGTTGATTGCGACCAAGATGTATTGTTGTTAAAAGTAAACCTTAAGCAAAATGGTTCTTGCCACAATGGTTATGAAAGCTGTTTTTACCGTAATGTTAAAAACGATAAGCTAGAATTTAATAAAACGGAAAAAGTTTTTAATCCAGACGATGTCTACAAAAAATAATATTACCTTTAAAGAAATAGATTGGATTGATCCAAAAATAGTTTTAAATGTTTTTGAAAACGATAATCTATTGTGTGCATTACATTCAACACTTCCAAAAAGCTCAAGCAGTGTGGTGGGTAAACTTGCAAGGTATTCATTTATATCGGCAAACCCATTTACAACATTAAGGGCAGAAAAGGGCGATGTGTTCCTTAATGATACAAAGTTAAATAAAACCCCTTATGATTTAATTCCATTTGATGTAATTAACAGCTTTATGAATGATTACCGTGTGGCGACTAATCCAAACCTTCCCCCATTCCAAGGTGGTTTAATGGGATACTTTGGTTATGAAATGGGGTCGTATATTGAAAAAATTCCATTAACAGGGGATTTACCTTATGCGGATATGGTTGTTGGTATTTATGATTGGACGATTGCCTTTGACCATCATCTGGAAAGGGCATATATCACCTCTTGCGGATTTAACAATGATGCTAATACAACAATCAATGAAATTGAAACCCGCATTAAAACTGAATCAAAACCAGTTGAACTTGTTAAACCAGAAAAGACACAAGACTTAAAAACATACTTTACAAAAGATGAATATATGTCAGCGGTGGCAAAGGTAATTGATTACATTTACGAAGGCGATATATTTGAAGCCAATCTTACCCAACCATTTTCATTTAAGTATAATAACGCAACCCCATTACAAGTGTATCAATATTTAAGTCATATTAACCCTGCACCATTTTCTGCATATATGAATTGTGGTGATATGGTAATTGCGTCATCTTCGCCAGAACGATTTATTGTGGCGGATAAAAATGGTCTTGTTGAAACCCGCCCGATTAAAGGAACACGCCCAAGGGGTAAGGACAAGGAAGAAGATAAAAAACTAGCCGATGAATTATTAGGTTCTGAAAAAGACCGTGCAGAAAATGTAATGATTGTTGATTTAATGCGTAATGATTTATCAAAAGTATGTAAAGCCGGAAGCATTAATGTTCCACAAGTTTGCGGACTTGAAAGTTATGAATCTGTTCATCACCTTGTGTCGGTAATTCGCGGGGTATTAAGCGATGATAATAATGTATTTGATTTGTTAAAAAGTTCATTCCCTGGTGGTTCAATCACAGGTGCGCCAAAAATTCGTTCACAAGAAATTATTTCCGAACTTGAACCAATTCAAAGGGGTGTTTATTGTGGCTGTGTTGGTTATGTTGGTTTTGATGGTGCAATGGATACAAATATTGCAATTCGTACAATTGTATTAAAAGATAATGTGGCAACATTTAATGGCGGTGGGGCTGTGGTAAGCGACAGCGATCCAGAAACCGAATATGAAGAAACATTAGTTAAGGCAAGAAAAATATTTCAGGTGTTTGAATGATTTTATTAATTGATAATTATGACAGCTTTGTTTACAACCTTGCCCGCTATGTTGTGGAAGCAGGCGTTGAAGTTCGTGTCGTTCGCAACGATGAAATAACAGTGCAAGATATTAAAAAACTTAATCCAATGGGAATTATATTATCCCCCGGTCCGTGCAGTCCAAATGAGGCAGGGATTTGTCTGGAAACAGTAAAAGAATTGCACAAAGATATTCCAATGCTTGGGGTTTGTTTGGGACACCAAGCAATGGGGCAATATTTTGGTGGTGTGGTTAAAAAGGCTATTAAACCAGTTCACGGTAAAACAGAAACAATTAAACACAATGGAAATGGTTTATTTTCTGGAATTGAAAGCCCAACGACTGTGACAAGGTATCATTCATTAATTGTTGAATTTGAAAATCATAATGACTTGGAAATAAATTCAAAAACCGATGCGGGTGAAATTATGGCGTTTCAGCATAAGTCATATCCAATATATGCGGTACAATTCCACCCTGAATCTGTTTTAAGTGAAGACGGGCGAATGATGGTGAATAATTTTATCTCAATCGCTAAAGATTTCAAGTAAATAAAAGTTGTTAAATAACAAGGATTGATTTAAAGTTTTATTATGCAAGTATGGGTAAATGGTGAAATAACAGAAGACAAAAATGCCATATCATCGGCGGACAGGGGATTTACCTTAGCCGATGGTGTTTTTGAAACAATGTATTTTGATAATTCAGAAGTTGAATTATTTCAAATGCATATGATACGCCTTAAAAGCAGTTTATCCGCCCTTCATATTAATATGCCATACAAAGATGATGAAATCTTAAATGCAATTCGTGAATTGTTTGATGTTAATAAAATGAAATCAGGTGCCATAAGGTTAACTGTTACCCGCGGTGTTGGTGCAAGGGGACTTAGCTTTGCCGACATTAATTCATCAACTGTTGTTATATCAAGTGCCAGTGTGGAACGAATACAAACGCCTGTGCGAATTTGTACAACCGATTATATCCGCAATGAAAAATCATTATTATCATCATACAAAACCCTTGATTACAGTGAATCAATTATGGCTTTTAATTCGGCACGAATTCGTGGGTTTGGTGATGCGGTAATGTTAAATACGGTTGGCAATGTTGCTTGTTGCACCACATCAAATATATTTTTATTAAGGGGGAATGTTTTAATTACCCCACCGTTAAAGGACGGTTGCCTGCCAGGGATTATGCGTTCTGTTATAATCAGTATTGCCAAGAAAATGGAATTAAAGATACTTGAATCAACGGTGACAAAACAACACCTTGATTCAGCGGATGCTGTTTTTCTTAGCAACAGTATTGTAAGATTAAGAAAAGTATCATCTTTTGAAAATATCCATTATGATATAGAAAATGAAATCGTTAATAACATAGAAAGAAACCTACGATGAAAAAAACATTATTAATATTATCAATTATTGCATTGGCGGGTTGTTCGGCGCGCCAAGTTGGGCAAATAGCGGGCGGTTCGCTTGGTGGTTATGCTGGTTCTAAACTTGGTAAAGATGTGGCTGGTGAAATTGGACAAGTTGTTGGTACAGGTGTTGGGGCTTATCTTGGTTCTGAATTCGGTGGCAGGGTATTTGACCAATTAAGTGAAAGTTCACAAAATCAGATGACTAGTAATATGAACGAAGTTCTTGAAACTGGTGTTGATGGCGATGTGGGAAAATGGGAAAATCACGCGGATAATTCATCTGGTGAATTTGAAGTTGAAAACACACAATATGTAGAAGAATTAAAAACAACTTGCCGTAACTTTACGAACAAAGTAAGCCATAATGGAAAACAAGAAACAGTTAAGGGTCGTGCATGCCGTAATGCAGATGGCACTTGGCGATATGAATCTTAAAATTATATGGCACAGCATAAAATAAATAATATCAATATTGAAATTGAACGACACCAACCAACAGGTGGCGATAAAAAAGATATACCTTTATTATTAATATCGGGGCTTGGTTCACAATTAATTGTTTGGCCACAATCTTTGATTAAATCAATTACTGATTGCGGATATGAAGTAATTGTTTTTGATAACCGTGATGCGGGGCTTTCGGATAAGTTTAGAGAATTTACACCAGAAATGGTAGGTCAATCATTACAGCAATTAAAATCGGGTGAAACGGATGTTGATGTTGCTTATACTTTGTATGATATGGCGGAAGATGTAAAAGCAATAATTGATTGTTTGAAATTGGATAAGGTTCACTTGCTTGGTTGTTCAATGGGTGGAATGATTGCCCAATTATTCGCCCAAAAATACAATGATTACTTAGCAAGCCTTTGTATTGTGTTTTCAACAACAGGCGACCCTGATTTACCAGAAATGAACCAAGAGACAAGAGAAAAATTACAATCACCAACAATTAGCGATTCCGCCGAAACGGTAATAGATTCTTGGGCGAAGTCTGGTGTGTATTTTGGAAGCCCTAAGCTTGGTGTTGATTATGATACTTGTTATGAAAAGTCAAAAAAGTTATATGCCCGAAATTACAGCCCAGATGGTACAATACGACAATATTTGGCAATAATGGCAACACAATGGGAAACAGCGAAAAATAAAAATATTACTGTTCCAACCCTTGCGATATGTGGCGATAGCGATGTTATATTTTCACCAGAACATTCACACAGGGTTGCCGAAACTGTACTTAATGGCAAGGCGGTTGTGCTTAAAGATTGGGGACACGATTTCCCTGAATCTATTTGTCCAGAACTTGCCAAGAATATACTTGAAAATATTGAGCGAAATTAATTTGATTAATTAGCCTTTGTCCAAGTTTGCGTTTTACACAATATCCAAACACAACCATCAAGGGCAAGTGTTCCATCTTCATTAAGTTTCATATTTGAATCATAAGTCTTGCCATCGTTTGGATTATATATTTTACCTTCAACCCATTCGTTGCCTTCTTTACGGAAACCATAAATCATTTTAATACCTTTGATTTTACGATTGCGTAAAGTTTCATTTTCGTTTTCTTTATCAACTTTTTCTGTGCCGTCTTCGTATGTTGGTTCTTTTAACCAAACAATTGTACCGCACAGGCTGTCGCCACATTTTTGTATATCAACGATTGATTTTTTACTTTCCACCAACCATTTACCAGTGAAATCAGCATAAGAAAATGAAGCAAATACAAATAAAATAGATAATGATAATAATAATTTTTTCATAATAAATCTCCCTTTATATTGATATATAATATCACAAATAAAATTAAAAATCTATTAACCCTATTATACATTTGGCGGTAATAATACAAGTTTACCAGTGTGCTTTTTGCTAAGGAAGTCCGTTTGTGCCTGTGCAATTTCAGACAGTTCATAAGTCTTTGCAACAATTGGTTTTATTTCACCTTTTTCAATATATGAAACAAGGTTTTCAAATACACAGTCTTCTTGGAAAGTACAGCCATATAATGTTAAGTCTTTTAAATATAATGTACGAACATCTAGTTCAACCATTGGACCTGCGATTGCACCTGCGGTTGAATACCTGCCACCGACTTTTAATACTTTTAATAAATCAGTCCAAATTTCCCCTGCAACCAAGTCAATTACCACATCAACGGAATTTTCCCCCAGTGTTGCAACAATATCATCGCCCCTTGGAATTAATTTATCCGCACCTAGCTTTTTAACCTCATCAAATTTAGATTCACCGCAAACAGCAATTACCGTTGCCCCACGCCTTTTTGCCAGTTGCACCGCCGCTGAACCAACCCCACCAGAAGCCCCAGTGATAAGTACAGTTTCATTTTTTACCCCCGCACGGTGAAGTGTATTTTCCGCTGTTGAATAGGCACAGGGAATTGATGCAAGTTCCGCATCAGACCAATCACAATTAACGCTGTGGGTTTCTTGTGAAGGGGCAACCACGAATTGGGCAAATCCACCATCACATTCACTGCCAACTGTCCAGCATTTGTATGGTTCATAATCAACATAATGGCGAAGCATATTACGGATAATGACACGCTGTCCAATTCGGCTTTTATCAACATCTTTACCAACAGCAACAATGATACCGCATACATCGGCACCTTGAATACGCGGGAAAGTTAATGGTACACCCGACCAACTGGCATCGTCATCATCAATTGATTCAATTCCTTTTGCTCCGCCTGAATTTGTATCTGATTCAACTGCTTTTGAATACCAGCCAATACGGGTATTGATATCTGTGTTATTAATGCCTGCACCTTTGACATTGATTAATACTTCATCGTCTTTTGGTGTTGGTACATCAACATCGTTGCGGTATTCAAGTTTTTCTAAACCGCCGTGACCTGTTAATAAGACTGCGCTCATTTTGCTAGGTATATTATTCATATTAAATCCCCTTATAAATATGTGTATATTTAAGCATATTTGTAAAATTAATTAAAATAAATAATAAAAAAGTAATGTGGGGTTGATGTATTGTTAAAAATTTATAATTTTTTATCTTTTATATTAGTTTTTTTACTTGAAAGGAAAGGCTATATAATGTACAACTTAGAAAGTTTAAGCGTATTTGATTGTGCTTGGCTAAAAACATATAAAAACATTGCTTGAATTTAGGAAAAATATGCCAAAAAGAACAGATATAAAATCAATTATGATTATCGGTGCGGGTCCAATCATTATTGGGCAAGCTTGTGAATTTGATTATTCAGGTACCCAAGCCTGTAAAGCATTAAGGGAAGAAGGGTACAAAGTTATCCTTGTTAATTCAAACCCCGCAACTATTATGACTGATCCTGATACGGCGGATGTGACATACATTGAACCAATTACACCAAAGACTGTTGAAAAAATCCTTGAAAAAGAAAAGCCAGATGCAATTTTACCAACAATGGGTGGACAAACGGCATTAAACACAGCCCTTGCATTGGAAGAAAACGGTGTTCTTGAAAGATTAGGAATTGAAATGATTGGTGCAAAAGCCGATGTAATTGACAAGGCAGAAGACCGCGACAGATTCAAACAAGCAATGACAAAAATTGGTCTTGATACACCAAAATCAAAACAAATTAGTTCTATGGACGAAGCGGACGAAGCGTTTGACATTGTAGGATTACCTGCAATTATTCGCCCAAGCTTTACAATGGGTGGTACTGGTGGTGGTATCGCTTATACAAAAGAAGAATTCAGAAACATTATTGCCGAAGGTATTGATGCTTCACCAACAAACACTGTTCTAGTAGAAGAATCAGTTCTTGGTTGGAAAGAATACGAAATGGAAGTTGTGCGTGATAAAGACGACAACTGTATCATTATTTGTTCAATTGAAAACTTTGATCCAATGGGTATTCACACAGGTGACAGTGTAACTGTTGCACCCGCCCTTACATTAACGGATAAAGAATATCAAATTATGCGTAATGCATCACTTGCTGTACTGCGTGAAATTGGTGTTGAAACGGGTGGTTCAAATGTACAGTTTGCGGTTAACCCAGAAAACGGGCGTATGATTGTTATTGAAATGAACCCTAGGGTATCAAGGTCATCAGCCCTTGCATCAAAAGCAACTGGTTTCCCAATTGCAAAGATTGCGGCTAAATTAGCGGTGGGTTATACACTGGACGAACTTAAAAACGATATTACGAAAACAACACCGGCATCATTTGAACCAACAATTGATTATGTTGTTACAAAAATGCCAAGGTTTACATTTGAAAAATTCGCAGGTGCGGAAGACAATCTTACAACTGCTATGAAATCAGTGGGTGAAGCAATGTCAATCGGTAGAACATTTAACGAAAGCCTGCAAAAAGCACTTCGTTCTATGGAAACTGGTTTAACGGGTCTTGACGATGTGGAAATTCCACATGCTGTTGACGAAGCGGGAAATGTGGATTTGTCGGCTGTTGAATCGGCACTTCGTCCACAAAAACCAGACAGAGCATTAACAATTGCCCAAGCATTAAGACTGGGGATGAGCAAAGAAAGAATCTTTGAAGCAACAAAAGTTGATCCGTGGTTTATTGATAACATTGCTGACTTGGTTTCGGCGGAACAAGGTGTTATTGAAAATGGACTTCCAACTGATAAAAAAGGTTTGCACAGCTTAAAGAAAATGGGCTTTTCTGATGAACGCCTTGCAAAGTTGTCTGGTAAAACACCAGCGGAAGTTTACGAACTTCGCAATAAACTTGATGTAACACCAGTATACAAACGAATTGATACTTGTTCTGCGGAATTCCCAAGTGAAACGCCTTATATGTATTCAACTTATGAAGGAAATGGTTTAACACCTGCGCAATGTGAAGCAAGAATTACAGACAAGAAAAAAGTTGTCATTCTTGGTGGTGGTCCAAACCGTATTGGTCAAGGCATTGAATTTGATTATTGTTGTGTTCACGCATCGTATGCGATTGCGGAAAATGGTTATGAAACAATTATGGTTAACTGTAACCCAGAAACTGTATCAACGGATTATGATACTTCGGACAGATTATACTTTGAACCATTAACAGCCGAAGATGTAATTTCATTAATTAAGCTTGAACAACAAAAAGGCGAAGTTCTTGGCGTAATCGTTCAGTTCGGCGGACAAACACCACTTAAATTATCACAAAGCCTTGAAGATGCGGGTATTCCAATTCTTGGTACTTCACCAGATGCTATTGATTTGGCGGAAGACCGTGAACGATTCCAAGCATTATTAAATGACCTTGATTTAAGACAACCACCAAACGGTATTGCAACAAGCGTTGAACAAGCTGTGACAATTGCCGAAGATATTGGTTATCCAGTTGTAGTACGCCCAAGTTATGTACTTGGCGGTCGTGCAATGGAAATTGTTCACAATGAAGATTCACTAAGACATTATATGAAAACTGCGGTACAGGTTTCTGGTGACAGTCCAGTACTTATTGATTTTTACTTGCGTGATGCGGTTGAAGTTGACTTAGACGCATTATGTGATGTTGACGGCGAAGTACACATTGCTGGTATTATGGAACATATTGAAGAAGCTGGTATCCATTCAGGCGACAGTGCGTGTTCATTACCACCGTATACATTAAGCAAAGAACTGCAAGATGAAATGTCACGCCAAGCCGTATTGCTTGCCAAAGGCTTAAAAGTTGTTGGCTTAATGAATATTCAGTTTGCGGTACAAGATGGCAATGTTTATATCTTAGAAGTAAACCCAAGGGCATCAAGGACAGTACCATTTGTTGCAAAAGCAACTGGTGTTGCCGTTGCCAAGGTTGCATCATTATTAATGGTTGGTCAAAAATTAAAAGATATGAACCTGCCAACAAAGCCAATGGGCGACAGTATCGCGGTTAAAGAAGCGGTATTCCCATTCAATCGTTTTCCAGGTGTTGATATTATTCTTGGTCCTGAAATGCGTTCAACAGGTGAAGTAATGGGTATTGATAAAGATTTCGGTACTGCATTCTTAAAATCACAATTGGGTGCGGGTATGAAATTACCAAAAGAAGGCAAAGTATTCATTTCTGTAAAAGATGAAGACAAAGAAAGGTCTGTTAAACTAGCCGAAGAACTTATTGCAATGGGTTATGAAATTGTTGCGACTGGTGGTACGGCAAAATACTTTAATGACAAAGGTCTTAATGTGGAACGCGTTAACAAGGTTACCGAAGGTCGCCCACACATTATTGATTTAATGAGCAACGGTGAAGTAAGCTTAATGTTTAACACAGTAAAAGGGCAAATCAGTGTGCGTGACAGTTTATCGTTGCGTCAAGGTGCGCTAATGAATAAAATACCTTATTATACAACAATGAATGGTGCTTATGCCACATTGGAAGCATTGAAGTCTAGACAAGAAAAAGATTTCGGTGTTATATCGGTACAAGAATATTTTGCTTAATAAATAGGGGACAATAAAAATGCAAAAAATACCAATGACAAAAATCGGTTTTGAAGAACTGCAAAAAGAATTAAAAAACTTAAAAGAAGTTGAAAGACCAACTGTAATCAATGC
>JBMZFW010000021.1:0-18208 GCA_049615605.1 Alphaproteobacteria bacterium
GTGGAAGACAGATACCAATACCTGTGTTCTATGTTTGGTAAAGACAATGTTGAAATGATACACGGTAAAATGAAAACCGCGGAAAAAGATACAGCAATGCAAAACTTTGCAAGTGGTCGTGCAAAGATATTGGTCGCAACAACTGTTATTGAAGTTGGCGTTGATGTAAGCCAAGCAACAATTATGATTATTGAACACGCCGAAAGGTTCGGATTAAGCCAATTACACCAATTAAGGGGGCGAATTGGTAGAAATAGTGAAAAATCATCTTGCTTGTTAATATATAAACACCTTAGCGAAATAAGCAAAAAACGCCTTGAAATTATGAAGGATAACCAAGATGGATTTGTTATTTCAGAAGAAGACCTTATATTGCGTGGACCTGGGGATATACTTGGGACAAAACAAAGCGGTGTACCAGAAATGAAATTTGCCGATTTATTAAAGCACAAAGATTATTTAGAAGTTGCAAAAAAAGATGCGCAAGTCCTTATAGAGAAAGACCCAAATCTTGAAAGCGACCGCGGGAAAAACATCCGCACCCTGCTTTATATTTTTAAAATGGATAAAGCTATTAATAATTTAAAACAATAATGGTTGAAAATACCAATTAAATGAAGTAAAAATAATATAAACAATAAAACAATTAAGGATTGTTATGAAATTAAATAAAAAACTATTAGCCACTTTCTTTGGCATTTCGCTTTCGGCGTGTACTATGATTAATGAGCCTGTGATTGAATCGCACGGTTTTGCCCCTGACAAGCAAGATGTTAAGAATATATCAAACAGCAACTCAACTAAACAAGATATTTTAAATGAATACGGTCAACCATTTGTTAAGAGTACGGCTAATACAAATATGTGGTATTACATTTCATACCAAACAGAACAATACGGTTTTGGTAAAAAAGAATTTAAAAAGTTTAACCTAGTTGCAATTGAATTTAACAATGACACTGTGGCAAAAGTTTCACACTTTGACAAAAATCACCTTAAAAACATAGAATTCAGCGATAAGAAAACTGATACTTCTGGTAAAGAACTTGGTATTCTTGATCAAATTATCGGCAACATCGGTAAGTTCAGAACAACTGAAAAACAGACTTCACAATAATATAATTATTTAACAATTGATTTTAATCTATAATTGGCTATTGCAATGATTATAATTGAGATTACCAATATTAAATTTGTACCCAACCAACCAATATAATACATTGTTAATCCCGATAAGAAACCAGCAATACCAGTCCCCATAAATACAAATGTATCGGCAATACCTTGGGCACGCATTCTTTCATCAGTCGTTAATACTTTGGTAATATAATTTGAACCACCTGAATAAGTTGCCGACCAACCAACACCAAGTAATATTAACCCCATCATTAATGAAATATAAGAATCACCGCCAAACACATTAAACACAAATACACCTGAATAAACAGCCATACCAATTTTAACCGTACTGCTTATACCAAACTTAACAATGATATATGCGATTATTAAGCTAGGTAAGCTCATACCAACAACATGGTATCCAATCAAGGTATTACTTTCGCCTAAAGAATAACCAATTGATTGCATATAAAGTGGTGTTGCCGTCATTAAGAATGTCATAACCGAATAACCAAGTGCCGTTATTAATATGGCAGGTTTTAAACCTTTCTTTTTAAGGATTGATAAATCAATTTTTTTAGACTTCGGCTTATAATTAATATTAAGCCTAAACACGCACAACATTACAATAGCTGTTGCAATTAATAAAAATTGCGTTACATAAAGCATCGTATAACCAGATAAATAATGATTTGTGCCATATGTGTTTTGCATAAAGTCAACAATACTTGGGAATATTAATCCACCAAAAATTGGCATTGATAATATTAATGACATTGCGATTGGTTTGTATTTATCATTTACCGTATCGGTTGCAATGTATCTTATTTGGTGCATTGCTGATAAAGACACGCCCATAAAGAATAATGATATTAATAACAATGCAAATGATTGATATTCAATAGATAATATTATGCCGCTACTGGCCAGTGCAGAAAAAATATTCACAATAATTAATCCAAATCTTATACCAAAGCGAATAAATAAATATGATACTGGAATTGCACCAAACATAATTGCAAAGTAATTAATTCCAACAGGAATTGTTGAAAGTGCACCCGCCCCCATATCAAAGGCTAACCTTCCTGCACCCATAATGATGCTCATCGCGGTCATATTGTTAATAATAGCAAGCACACACAATAATGTTAAAGCCTTTATATTCATATCTTTATTTATGTTCATACCCTGTTTCCTTTATGTTTATTTCAGCGTTGTGCTTGTTGAAAACTCTTGTTTCTTTGCTTGTCTTGTTTACTTTACCAATTACATATAATTCTTTGCCAATTTCATTAAGTGATGAAACAGCCCCATCAATCATATCGCTTGGGATTGTACATGCAACCACATAATCATCACCACCCGTCAACAACATTTCATATGGATTTTCATAAGAATCCATATGATTGCCAATTTCATCAACAAATGGAATATCTTCTAAGTATAAATCAATTCCAACCCCACTAGCAACACATATATGGTTTAAATCGGCAATTAAGCCGTCTGATATATCAATGCTTGCATTTATGTATGGGTTTAAGGTTATTGCTTCAATAATATTTGGCTGTGGTGTTTGATAATATTTTAATAATTCTGGTGCTTCTAGCTCACCCATTGCAACCTTTAACCCCATAACGCCCCCACCTATTTTACCAAGTAAGCAAACCAAGTCATCTGATTTAGCGTTCTTTCGCAATGTAATGTTCTTTGGGGCAACGCCAAACATTGTGGCACTTAAAATTATTTTATCGCCACCAACAACGCTATCGCCACCTAATAAATTAAGGTTATATTTTTTACCAGTATCCTTTAAACCTTCTGCGAAGCTTTCAAACCATTTATCATCAATTGTTTTTGGTGTTGTGACATTTAATGTATATCCGTACGGCTTTGCACCTGAACTTGCCAAGTCTGATAAATTAACGGCTAATAACTTATGCGCAATAGTTTCTGGGGCTTCATCACCGATGAAATGCACACCTTCACATATTGTATCTGTTGATACAACATATGGCATAATGTTTGCAATATCGTCTTGTAAGTTGTGTGAACCTGTACCTGATAAAGGTTTGAAAAATTTATCAATACGCCCAAATTCACGCATTGGTTTTATTCCCTGATTGCTTTGTTTAAATTATCAAGAACTGCATTAACAAGGTTTGCTTCTTTTGCTTCATAGAATGAATGGGCAATGTCTGAATATTCATTTACGATTAATTTACCATCAACATCTGTGTTTTCAAGTAATTCAAAGATACCCGCTTTAATAATATATCCCATTAAAATATCTTGTTTTTCAATTGGGCGTGAATTAAGAACGCCATTGGCAATTTCACAAATTTCACTGTGGCGATTTAACACACCAGATACGATTGATTGGTGTAATTCATTATCGGCTGGAAACATAATACCATCCATTTCAACCATAGAACCATTTGCCACAAAGTTTGCAAGAACCTTTGTAATATCCATATCTGATACTTTTGACGAATACAGTGATTGCACCGCACCAATACGACCAGCAGATTTTTTCTTGTTCTTAGTTGTTGGGGCTATTTGTGTCATTTAATTAACCTTTAAATTTATTTTTAAGGGTAATCATATCAAGAACAACATCGGCACAGAAACCACCCTTGTTCTTTTGTTTAATATCCGCCCTTGCGATTGCTTGGTCTTTGTTTTCAACCGTTAAGATACCATTTGCAATGGCAATATCGTGTTCAAGTGATAAATCCATAATACCACGGCACGATTCTTGACAAACATAATCATAGTGCGTTGTTTCCCCACGGATTACACAACCCAAACATAAATACCCGTCATAGTTATATTTTTTTGATTGGTGTGCCATTTTTACCACCGCTGGAATTTCAAGTGCCCCGCGAATTGTAATAATGTCATATTCCACATTGTGTTTGTCAAAAGTTGCTTTTGCCCCTTCTAGCATCATATCGTGGATATCATCATAAAATCTTGCTTCAATTATTAAAACTTTTGTCATTTTATTACCTTAAACATTATTTTGTTTTCTGTATTCAACCAAATCAGCAATTGTGCCAACACTTAAACCAAACTTTTCTGCAAATTCAATTACCTGTGGCAAGCGTGCCATTGTGCCGTCTTCATTCATAATTTCACAAATAACAGAACTTGGATACAATCCAGCAATTCGGCTTATATCAACCGTTGCTTCTGTATGACCAGTGCGGGATAAAACCCCGCCTTCATTGGCAATAATTGGGAAAGTATGCCCCGGTGTTACAATATCATTACTGTTTTTTGTTGCATCAACAATTACCGATACTGTTTTTGCCCTATCTGGGGCTGAAATACCAGTTGTCACACCTTCTTTTGCTTCAATAGATGTGGTAAATGCCGTGCCGAATGGTTCGTTATTCATTCGTTCTTGTAATTTAATGTTTAGTTCGTCCGCTCTTTGTTGTGTAATTGCAGTACAAATAAGACCACGACCGTGTGTTGCCATAAAGTTAATTGCATTTGCATCGGCAAATTCAGACGCAATAACCAAATCACCCTCGTTTTCACGGTCTTCATCATCAACCAATATATACATTTTACCAGCTTTTGCTTGCTCAATTATTGTTTCAATTGGCGTGATTTTTGTTAATAAATCATTAGATTCTGTTATATGCACTGAACTCATTATTATCTATTCCTTACCTAGTATTCGTGCAACATACCTTGATAATAGATCAACTTCAAGGTTTACTTTGTCATTTTTGCTTTTTTCTTTAAATATAGTATTTTCCAAAGTATGCGGAATAATGTTTACATTAAATGTGTTTTCATCAACATCATTAACAGTTAAGCTTGTCCCATCAATAACTACAGACCCCTTTGAGGCAATATATTTCATATATTTTTCAGGTACTTCAAAGGTGAAAATATGGCTTTCCCCACTTTGTTCAATATTTTTAATTGTCATCGTTGTATCAACATGACCAGAAACTAAATGTCCACCAAGCTCATCACCCATTTTAAGTGCGCGTTCAAGGTTAATTTTTGTACCAACAGCCCAATCAGATATTGTTGTTTTTGCAATGCTTTCCGCCGAAACATCTGCTTCAAAATATCCATTGTCTTTTGCAACAACAGTTAAGCACACACCAGAACAAGCAATACTTGCCCCCATATCAACGCTGTTCATATCAAAAGATGTTTTAACCCCAATTGTTAAATCAACCCAATCTTCTTTATTTTCAGGTGTTTTAATTGCCGTAATTTCACCAATATCCGTAATAATCCCAGTAAACATTTATACTATTCCTTTTCAAACATTCTGAATGTATCACAATCAAGCTGTTTACTAAACAGTAATTTATACTTTGGTGTGTTTTTCATTTCCGTTAAACCAAGACCACCAATTCCCGATAATCCATCACCACCAATTACACTGTTTGCGTTAAATAAGGCTATTCTGTCCACAAGCCCCGCGTTAAAGAACCTTGATATAGTTTCCGAACCACCTTCAATTAAACAACGGGTAAAGCCCATCTGGGCAAGTTGTTGGGCAATATCATTTACATCACCGAATAAAACATGTGTTTCATTGCCATCTGTTAAAACTTTGCTGTCTTTTGGAATGTCATTGCCAAGGACTATTCTTACTGGACTTTGCCATTCCATACCATTAATACGGCAATCAAGGCTTGGGTTGTCCGACTTTACCGTACCAGTACCAACAATAATACAATCGTGATTTGCCCTAAGGTAATGACCATAAGTTCGGGATAATTCATTTGTTATCCATTTACTTTCCCCATTTGCAAGTGATGTTTTACCGTCAATAGATGTGGCAATCTTTGCGGTAAACATTGGACGATTTTCTTTTACTTTGTTAAAGAAACCTTTGTTTAATAATAAAGCTTGTGTTTCACAAACGCCGACTTCTACTTCCACGCCAGCGGATTTTAATATTTCAATGCCTTTTGAATTTGTTTTTTCATCCGCATCAATAACCGCAACAACACAGCGGGCAATGCCTGCATTTACAAGTTCATTTGCACAAGACGGTGTTTGCCCAATATGGGCACAAGGTTCCAATGTTACATAAGCTGTTGCACCTTTTGTTTTATCCCCTGCCATTGTGATTGCTTGGGTTTCAGCGTGCGGACGACCACCATTTGCAGTCACACCAACACCAACGACATTACCATCATTAACAATGACACAACCAACCGCTGGATTAGGGTAAACTAAACCAAGTTTTTTTTCTGCCAAAGATAAGGCATATTCCATATATTGTTTATCGTTTTGATTTTTCAAGGCTTTGTACCTTAGGGTAATATTAAATTATTCACCTGAATCAATAAATTCTTTAAAGTCATCAAGTTCTTTAAAGTCTTTGTATACAGATGCGTAACGAATATAGGCAACTTTATCCAGACCTAGTAATTCTTCCATAACCAGTTTACCAATATCATTACTGTTAATATTGTTTTCACCAGAACTTTCCAATTGGCGGATTATTCTGTTTGCCGCTAGTTCAATTGCTTCTTCGGCAACATTTCTTTTGCGGGTTGCAATAATCATTGAACGAACAAGTTTTTCACGATCAAATATTTCACGCTTGGCGTTTTCTTTAACAACATTTAATTCGCGTAATTGCACGCGTTCAAATGTTGTGAATCTGCCACCACATGAACCACACATACGACGACGGCGGATTGCTGTGTTTTCTTCAGTTGGTCTAGAATCTTTAACTTGACTGTCTTCGACGCTACAAAATGGACAACGCATTTATTTATCTTTCTTTATGATTAGTATAATTTGCTATACAGTGGGAATTTTGCACATAAAGCGTCAACTTTACCACGAACTGTATCTTCAGCTGCTGAATTATCGTCTGGGTTTGCTACAAGACCATTAAGAACTTCAACAATCAATTCACCAATTAATTTAAATTCAGCTTCTTTAAAACCGCGTGTTGTGCCAGCTGGTGTACCAAGACGAACACCAGAAGTAACCATTGGTTTTTCTGGGTCAAATGGAATACCATTTTTATTACAAGTAATTCCCGCCTTACCAAGAGATTTTTCAACAATATTACCAGTTAAACCCTTTGGACGAAGGTCAACCAACATTAAGTGATTTGATGTACCGCCAGAAACGATATCAAGACCACCTGCTTTTAAAGTATCTGATAATACTTGTGCATTTTTCTTAACTTGAACAATGTAATCTTTGAATTCTGGTTGTAATGCTTCACCAAATGCAACTGCTTTTGATGCGATTGCGTGCATTAATGGACCACCTTGGATACCTGGGAAGATTGCAGAATTAACCTTTTTCGCAATAGCTTCATCATTTGTTAAGATAATACCACCACGCGGACCGCGTAATGTTTTGTGTGTTGTTGATGTCGCCACATGTGCGTGTGGGAATGGGTTTTCGTGTTCACCAACGGCTACAAGACCGGCAAAGTGTGCCATATCAACCATAAAGATTGCACCAACGCTATCAGCGATTTCACGGAATGCTTTAAAGTCCCAACCTTGTGGATATGCAGAACCACCCGCAATAATAAGCTTTGGCTTGTGTTCTTCGGCCTGTTTACGAACATCATCCATATCAACAGTTTGCGTATCTTTTGTCACATTGTAGTGTACCGCATTAAACCATTTACCAGATTGGTTAACTGGTGCACCGTGTGTTAAGTGACCACCTGCTGATAATGATAAACCAAGAATTGTATCGCCCGGTTGTAATAATGCATTAAACACACCTTGGTTTGCTTGCGAACCAGAGTGCGGTTGAACATTGGCAAATTTACAGCCGAATAATTTTGTAACGCGTTCAATTGCAATATCTTCTGCAACATCAACAAATTCACAACCACCATAATATCTGCGGTGTGGGTAGCCTTCGGCATATTTATTTGTCATTACAGAACCAAGCGCCTGAATTACAGCACGGGAAACAATATTTTCAGATGCGATTAATTCAATACCGCCCTGTTGTCTTTTGTCTTCGTTTACAATTGAATCAAAGATTTCTTTGTCAGTATTTTGTAAGTCTTCGTTAAAAAATTTGCTCATATTCTCTCTCCATTGTTTGTTTTTAATAATTTACATTAAATTGTTTTGTTTTTCTAGTTTTTTATTTAACTCATCAAATCAATTCTTCTTTGATGGCGGTCGCCTTCAAAATCCGTACTAAGAAAAGTATCAACACAAGAAAACGCTGTGTCTTTTGATATAATTCTTGCCCCCAAAGCAACAACATTTGCATTATTATGTTGTCTTGAAAGCATTGCTTCGTTTGGTGAAGTTACCAACGCACAACGAATATGTTTATGACGGTTTGCCGCAATTGAAATACCAATACCAGAACCGCATACTAAAACGCCCGTATCCGCATCACCATTTTTTATTGCATTTGCAAGTTTATTTGCATAATCAGGGTAATCTACGCTGTCGCCTGAATTTGTACCCAAATCAATAACATTCATACCCTTTTCTTTCAAATAAGATACAATATCTTGCTTTAATTCAAATCCCGCATGGTCGGATGCAATTACTATATTTTGTGACATATATATAACCCCCACAGTCAAACACACTACAATTAGTCCCTTATAATAAACCATTTACCCTTGCAATGTCTATAATATTTTACAATTTTATTTTTTTATGTATATTCTTATTTATATACAGAAAAATTAAGGATTCAATAATGGACTTTATAAAGCCACATATTCGCCCAAGAAGATTAAGGCAAAATGCTTCAATCAGAAGGTTGGTGCAAGAAAACCACATTAATAAAAGTGACATTGTTTACCCAATGTTTATCATTGACGGGGAAAACAAGACAACTGACATAAAGTCTATGCCACATATAAAAAGATACAGCATTGATTTAGCGGTAAAAGAAATAAAATCCCTGTTTACCAAAGGTATACTTGGTTTTGCACTGTTTCCGCATAATCCAGACGATGTAAAAGACGAAACTGGTTCAGATTCAATTAATCCCAACAACATTATCAACCGTGCAATTCGTGAGATAAAAAAACAAGTTCCAGATTGTGTAATCTTTGCTGATGTTGCCCTTGACCCATATACAACACACGGTCACGACGGGATTATTAATGAAAAAGGTGAAGTTTTAAATGACGAAACTGTTAAAGTTCTTATGGGGCAAGCATTGGAACTTGCAAAGTCTGGGGCTGATGTAATAAGCCCGTCTGATATGATGGACGGTCGTATTGGTAATATCAGAAACCACCTTGATAATAACGGTTTTGAAAATACAACAATTATGTCATATGCAGTTAAGTACAGTTCAAACTTTTACGGACCTTTCCGTGATGCAGTTGGTTCAAATTCCGCATTAAAAGGCGATAAAAAGACTTATCAAATGAATTCAGCCAACGCAGTTGAAGGATTATTAGAAGCGGAACTAGATATTACCGAAGGTGCAGATATCCTTATGGTTAAACCAGGAATGCCATATTTAGACATTGTTTCACAAACTGCACAAAACTTTAATTGTCCTGTTGCTGTATATCAAGTTTCTGGCGAATATTCTATGATACAAAATATGATTGATAACGGTCATATGAATGAAGAGGCAATTATTGAATCTATGCTTTGTTTTAAGCGTGCGGGTGCAAACCTTATATTTACATATTTCGCACCGAAAATTATTGACTTAATTGATTAATTTTTAACTTTAACTTAAAAATAGAAGTTATTGTTTTAACTTGAAAAATCAAGCCCCATACCTTGATATCTTTCAATATCATTTTGCCAGTTGGCTTTTACCTTAATATGAATAAATAAATGCACCTTAGCACCAAACATTTGTGATAATTCTTCACGCGATTGTTTGCCAATTAATTTAATTTTATCCCCGCCCTTGCCTAGTAATATTGAACGATAATTTTCTTTTTCCACATAAATAACTTGGTTAATCTTAATATCACCGTTTTTAAAGTCTTCCCAGCTTTCCGTTTCAACGGTTAAGGCGTATGGCAGTTCTTCATGTACATTAAGGAATATCTTTTCTCTTGTCACTTCACCAGCAAGCAAGCTGTTTGGTACGCTTGAAATATGTTCTGGGTCAAACATATATTCACTTTCAGGCATTGCACCAGCCAACCATTCTTTAAAAGTATCAACACCACTGCTATTTGTGGCAGAAATCATAAAGATATCGGTAAATATACCCTCTTCCCAAAACTTATTGGCGATATCAAGTAATTGCTGTTTATCAACCGTATCAATCTTGTTTAATAAAAGTACACAATTTTTTTCGTGTTTTTTCAAAGTTTCTACAATTATTTTTGTGTCTTTTTTATCAGGGTGGCTTGCATCAACCAATAAACACACAACATCTGCATCTTCCGCACCAGACCAAGCAGATGATACCATCGCCCTGTCCAATCGTTTCTTTGGCTTAAATATTCCCGGTGTATCAATAATTACGATTTGCGTATCATCAACCATTGCAATACCAGTAATTCGTGTTCGTGTTGTTTGCACCTTGTGTGTTACGATGCTAACCTTTGCACCAACAATATTATTCGTAAGTGTTGATTTTCCCGCATTAGGTGCACCAATAAAGGCAACTGAACCACATTTTGTTTTAATATTAGCCATTTAAATTGTTTTCTTTCATAAAGTTTAAAGCGGCATTTTGTGATGCCTCTTGCTTTGATTTACCAGTTCCGCTTACATCGTCAAAACCACTAACAGAAACCTTTACCGCAAATTCTGGGCTGTGGTCTGGTCCTGTGCGTTCAGATATTTCATAAGACGGAATACCGTGTTTATTTTTTTGCGCCCATTCTTGCAGGCGTGTTTTTGAATCCTTCAAATCGTCAACTTGAACATCAACTAGTTCAAGTACAAATTTCTTAAAGAAACCCATTACCGCATCCATACCGCCATCAATGTATAATGCACCAGCGCAAGCTTCAACCACATCGGATAATATCTTTTCATTAGATTGCATTGTTTCGCTGTTATCACTTACCCTTATATATTTGCCAAAATCACATTGCTTGGCAATTTCTGCTAGTGCTTCTGCCCTTACGATTGCGGTGTGTCTGCGGGCAAGTTCGCCTTCTTTCGCATTTGGGAATTTTTCAATCAATATATCTGATACTGCTAGCCCAATTACCCTGTCACCAATAAATTCAAGGCGTTCATAGCTGTCATTTGCACTTGAAACAGAACGGTGAGTAAATGCTTTTACAAGCAAGTTTTTATCTTTAAAGTCATGTCCTAATATTTTTGTAATATGTTCCATTATTCAACAGCCTTAAATATTCTGTCGCCACGACCACTTGAATACCATTTCCAAAATTGATAGTGACTGGCACCATCAAGTGAGAATAAAACTTTTCTTGCTGGACCAATTAATGCGTCAATCGGAACGAAACCAACATCAGAATACCTGCTGTCATTTGATTCATCACGGTTATCACCCATCATAAAGTAATGCCCCGCAGGAACTTTAAATTCCCTTGTATCATCAACAAATCCGCCATCGCCCATTGCTTCCCAAATTGCATAAGATTTACCATTTGGTAATGTTTCTTTGTATGTTGGTATTGTTCTTCCTTGGGCTTGTGTATCTTTAAGTCGTTCACGCTTAACCGCCACACCATTAATGTATAATGTACCACCTTTAACTTGGATTGTATCGCCTGGCATACCAACCAGTCTTTTAATATAATCAGCATCTTTATCAACAACACGGAACACAACAACTTCACCGCGTTTTGGTTCATCTTCAAAAACACGACCGAAATCAGGCAACCAATACCCACCAAACGGGAAACTGTACCTGCTGATGCCATAGCTGTATTTAGTTACATATAAATAATCACCAACCATTAATGTTGGGTACATTGAACCAGATGGGATTGTGAATGGTTGCACCAATAATGAACGAAGCAACATTGCAATTAATAATGCTTCAACAACTGTTCTTATATCTTTTTTTATATTATATTTATTCATTTTTATTCCGCTTCAATAACCACAAAACCACATGCAACCCCCGCATCGTGACTTAAAGAAACATTAATACGATAGTTTTTGCCATTTGACAAGGTTTCAATATGTTTTAACGCACCACCAGATAAACTTATACTTGGCGCCCCTAGTTCATTTCTTATCAATGATATTGATGACATTGTTATATCGCCCCTAATTCCAGTACCAAGTGCTTTTGCCACAGCTTCTTTTGCCGCCCAAGCAGCTGCAATTGGTTCGGCAATATTTGTTTTTTTGTTAGCATAAGATATTTCTTCTTCTGTGAAGTACTTTGATAAAAATTTATCCCCATACTTTTCAAGGCTTTGTTCAATTCTTTTTACCGAAGTAATATCTGTACCAATTCCTATTATCATATTACTTCACTTTTTTTAATTTATTGTTGCGTTTTTTCTTGTAGCTAGCAATTAATGGATATAATCCCGCAAAGAATACCGCCCAAACAACAACAAGCCAAACGGTTGAACCAATAATAAGCGGATAAATTACATCAAATAATTGTGACCACATATAAACATAATCTTCCCATATATCCATTGCAGACGACGGGCTAGTTACAAATAATAAATGCCACGAATTAATTTCATTGAATTTTTCCAAAGTAAATAAAAATATTTCCCCCACATCTGCACTCTGTTCAATACCAAGCATATTTACGCCCGTTGAATAAACAAC
Organism: Alphaproteobacteria bacterium; assembly: GCA_049615605.1. GTDB lineage: Bacteria > Pseudomonadota > Alphaproteobacteria > JAQWUY01 > JAQWUY01 > JAQWUY01. The sequence continues at coordinate 12,819 of JBMZFW010000021.1, forward strand.
CGCCCATATAAATGGGAATGTTAATGGATTACCAACGATTGTACCAATGGCAGATGCAACAATTGACCCCCTAAGGATAAATGCGATTATTGCCGATATAATAAAATGAAAACCAAGAAACGGCGTGAATGAAACCCCCGCCCCAACAGCAAACCCACAGGCAATTTGATACGGTGAAGCATTCATACGACCAAGCCTGTGCCCCGTATATTTTATTGACCTTTTAAATCCAATCTTTGGATAAATAAAATCCCTTAGCTTATTAATTGTTTTTTTCTTTTTTCTTGTTTTAAACATTTTGTTACAGCCTTGTCACAGAAATTATATCGTTTGACATTCTAAGCGATGCCATAACTTCGGTTAATTTTCCAACACTTTTTACTTCTAAATCAATATTAACATCCCAAAAGTCGCTTGACCTAGATACAATTTTAAGATCAGAAAGGTTAACACCCAAGTTTAAAATAACTGTTGTAATACTATTTAGTGCGCCCGGCTTATTAGATGCAAGAACATTAATCCTGGCAACAAAGTTTACATTTTCAATTACTTTTTCTTTATCAATCAATTCATCACGCCAATACAAATCAATACTGCTGTTTTGTATATCGTGTTCCTTTAATACTTCTTTACATCTTACATTGTGGATACTAATGCCTTGCCCCGTACTTACAACACCAACAATTTTATCACCTGGAATTGCGTGGCAACATTTTGGGAACCTTATCACCATATCATCTGGCAATCCACCAATAAGGCTAGACTTGCCTTTTGACGCCACCTTACCCTTATTAAGTTCTGGTGGTGGTGTTTCTTTTGTTTTCTTATCTGTTTCCCTTGCTTCTGGGTGAACCGCATACAGGGATTCATTTACCCCCCTTGTTCCATCACCAACAGCAACGAAAAACATTTCAGGTTCTTTATAATCATATTTTTCCGTAAGGAATTTAATATCTTTTTCCGTTAAATCAAAGCCTGCACTTTTAAAAGTTCGCATTAATAATGATTTGCCGTGTTCCACATATTCATCACGACGCTTATTGCGGATAAACCTGCGAATTGCTGACCTTGCCTTACCCGATACAACAATGTTTTTCCATGCTTCTTTTGGTTCCGCATTGCTTTGTGTGATAATTTCAACTTGGTCACCATTTTTTAATTCAGTCTTTAATGGCATTACTTTACCATTAATCCTAGCCCCAATGGTTTTATTACCAACGCCAGAGTGAATTGAATATGCAAAATCAATTGGCGTTGCCATTTTTGGTAAATTAACAATATCGCCCTTTGGACTGAATACGAATACATTTTCCGCATACATTTCCATTTTGGTATCTGACATAACTTCATCATCGCTGTTTGAATGTTCAACGATTTCAAGTAATTCCCTTAACCAGCGATAGTTCTTACCCTCTTTCACAATAGATTCTTTATCACCAGATTTGTAGCTCCAGTGGGCGGCAACACCAAGTTCGGCAAATTCGTGCATTTCTTTGGTGCGGATTTGGATTTCAACCCTTTGCCCCGCAGGACCAATAACCCCCGTATGTAAAGAACGATAGTTATTCTTTTTAGGCAATGATATGTAATCTTTAAATCTACCTGGTACAAGGCGGTATGTGGCGTGAATAAGCCCAAGAACACGATAACAGTCATCAACGCTGTCAACAACAATACGGAATGCCATAATATCAGATAGCTGTTCAAAACCAATATCTTTCTTTTGCATTTTTCGCCAAATTGAATAAGGGGTTTTCTTGCGACCAGAAATTTCATTCTTAATTTTATGTTCTGTCATAAGGTCATCAAGTTCTTTTACAACATTTGTTACAATATTATCGCCCTGTTCTTTTGAAATAAACTTTAACCTGCCAACGATTGATGAATGGGCATCTGGATTAATTGTATTAAAACAGATATCTTCCATTTCTTCTTTCCAGTCACGAATACCAATTAATTCCGCAAGCGGTACATGAATTTCCATTGTTTCAGTTGCAATACGGATTCTTTTTTCAGGCTTTGCAATATGGTGTAATGTTTGAATATTATGCAATCTATCAGAAAGTTTTACCAACAACACCCTGATGTCTTCGCTCATCGCTAGTAATAATTTACGAAAGTTTTTAGCCTGTTTTGAAACTTCGCTTATATTTTCAAGTGCTTCAAGCTTAGTCACCCCTGCAACAAGGTTTGCTACATCTTGACCAAATAATTTTGTTATTTCTTCTGAATTTACTTTTGTGTCTTCTACTGTGTCGTGTAAAAGTGCGGTAATAATGGTATCTGTATCCATTTTTTTACCCGCAAGGTTCTTTGCAACAGCCACGCAATGTGAATAATATGGGTCGCCATTACTGCGCGTTTGACCATCGTGGGCAACACGCCCAAATTCGAAAGCTTCGCGTAATAATTTTTCGTTTAAATTTTTATTGTATGATTGTATATCCGATACAAGGCAGGATACGGCTTCTTTGAAATCCAAAAATATCCCCCTTTATGAACTAGTCTACTAGTTCTTCTTCAACTACATCCTCAAAACCACCAACAACTTCTGTATTTTCAGCACCTGTATCTGCGATTAATTGACCATTATCTTCGCTTGACGCTTCTGCTATTACTTCTTCAACAGTATCAGCGATAATAGTTTCATCAGCAGTTGTTTTAACTTCTTCTGGTGCTTCAACAGATTTAATCTCTTGATATGATTTAATTAAAGATTCTGATAATTCAGTTGGTGCGACTTTATCTTCAGCAATTTCGCGTAATGCAATTACAGTGTTTTTGTCGTTGTCGCGTTCAACTAATTCAGGTGAACCACCCGAAATTTGTTTTGCACGGTGTGCCGCCATTAATACTAAATCAAAGCGGTTTTCAACTTGTTTTTCACAATCTTCAACAGTTACACGAGCCATAATAAAATCCTTCTCTAAAGTTCAATAATATCAATACTTTACCCACAATGCAAGTTAAGTAAATGAATATCTAACATATTTTGATAATAAATCAACCATTTTTTACAAAAAACAAGCAATTTTACTTATTATAATCTTTGAATGCTCTTTGTTTTTCAATTTTCCATTCACGATCTTTGATATTTTGTCTTTTATCAACAGTTCTTTGACCTTTACCAAGACCGATTAACAATTTAACAATTCCCTTTTCATTAAAGTACATTTTTAATGGAATTGCCGTATATCCATTTTTCGCTAAACCAGAGATTATTTTATTAATTTCCCTGCGGTGCAATAACAGCTTTCTTGCCCTTTTCGGCTTATGCCCACCAAGTTTATTTGCGTTGTTGTATTCGTTAATGTGTAAATTTACAATTTCCAGTTCATCTTCCGATGTGGCTTGTACGTGTGCATCGTCCAACTTAACACTGCTAAGGCGAAGTGATTTTACTTCACTGCCGACCAACATAACACCCGCTTCATAAGTATCCGTTATTTCGTAATCAAACTTTGCACGACGATTATTGGCAATTAATCCGTCATTTGTTTGTTTTTTACTCATAACAACCCTAGGTTTGATAATTCTTTATCAATAAGTTGTTTTGTTTCGTCCGATACTTTAACCATTGGTAATCTTACTTGATCATCGGTAATTAATCCCAGTCTTTTCATTGCATATTTTGCAGGACAAGGGTTTGGCTCTGCAAACAATGCATCGTGTAATGGGATTAATTTTTGTTGCAATTCATTGAATTTATCCATTTCACCATTAATACGGTAATTGTGCAATTCAACCATAATTTCTGGAATTACATTTGCCGTTACCGATATTGTACCCGTTGAACCAGCTTTTACAAATTCGTGGAATAAACCATCGTCACCACAAAGACTTGTAACATCGTAATCACCTTTGGCTTTCATTAATTCAGCTGTGTATTCTGGTTTACCTGTTGCGTCTTTAACACCAGTAAACACATCTGGAAAATCCTTTTTAAGTCGCATAAATGTTGCAACTTCCATATTTACAACTGAACGCCCAGGAATATTGTAAACCACAATTGGCAAATCAACTTCACGGGCAATTGATGCAAAGTGTTGATACATACCTTCTTGGTTTGGCTTATTGTAATAAGGCACAACAATTAACGCCGCATCCGCCCCGGCAAGTTTGGCATACGATGTAAGTTCAATTGCTTCACGCGTGCTGTTTGAACCTGTACCTGCAGCAACTGGAATTTTACCACCAGCCATTTGAATACACATATCAACAACCTGTTTGTGTTCCGCGTGTGATAATGTTGGGCTTTCCCCTGTTGTTCCCATTGGTACAAGACCATGCGTACCAATTTCCAAATGCTTAGCAACCATTTTTTCAAAGCTTTCTTTGTCAACTTCACGATTATCTAGCATCGGTGTAATTAGTGCAGGGATTGAGCCATGTAATTTAACCATTGTTTTTATCCTTATTAATTTTTTAATTTAGAATACTCTTATTTTTGCTAAAAAACAAGTATATATACTTGATTTTAATGTAAAAGATTTTTACAATACACTTATGAAATGTACATCAAAATCAAAAAATCAAAACAAAGTTGGAATTTTAATTGTAAACCTTGGTTCGCCTGATGAACCAACGGCTTCGTCTGTGCGAAAATACCTTCGCCAATTCTTATCAGACCGCCGTGTAATTCAAATGAACCCTGTTTTATGGCAGATTATCCTTAACCTGTTCATACTTCCAACCCGCCCTAAAAAAGTGGCAAAGCTTTATAAATCAATATGGAACAATGATAAAAACGAAGCCCCATTAAAGACAGAAACCCGCAAACAAGCGGAAAAAATACAGGCAAAAACAGGTATTCCAACATATTTTGCAATGCGTTATCAAAATCCGTCAATATTAAGCACTATTAAACAAATGCAAAATGATGGAATTGACAGGGTCTTGGTTATTCCACTTTACCCACAATATTCCGCAACAACAACTGCATCAATCATGGACGATGTGGGGACAAGTTTATCCAAACTTACAAAACAGCCAAGTATTCGTATTGCACCGCCATATTATGAAAATGAAAAGTATATCTCTGCATTAAACAATTCTATTAAGAACACCTTGCAAGTTATTGATTTTAAACCAGAAAAAATAATATTTTCATATCACGGAATACCAAAATCATATCACAAAAAAGGCGATCCTTATCCGTGCCAATGTAAAAAGACAACTAAGTCTGTATTTGCAAAATCTGACTTTACAGACAGTGAATATTTCATTACTTCATTCCAGTCATTATTCGGTAAAGAAGAATGGGTAAAACCATACACAAATGACACATTAATAAGCCTTGCAAAGTCCGGTGTTAAGAATGTGGCAATTATCGCCCCTGCTTTTGCCAGTGATTGTTTGGAAACAACCGAAGAAATATGCGAAGAATTAAG
>JBMZFW010000022.1:0-17960 GCA_049615605.1 Alphaproteobacteria bacterium
ATTAATCTTGATTGTATGGACTTAAAGAAATAAAATCTTCTTCACTGTGTGGGTCGGTTGTATTTGCCTGTCCCGCATCAATTACCGCTTGGCGAACTTCACGGGTTTTGTTTAACCAGTTAAAGATAAATTCTTCATCGCCTTTTTCCATTGCCCCTTGCAATGTATTTAAATCATCAACAAACATATCAACAATTGTTTTAATTGAATCTTTGTTGGCAATAAATATATCACGCCACATTGTTGGGTCGCTTCCCGCCACACGGGTTGCATCACGGAAACCACCTGCGGAATATTTTACAACTTCACCGCTATCAAGTAATTTGTTTTCCACATTCTGTGCCGTACCAACCAAAGCATAGGCAAATAAATGCGGTATGTGTGAAGTAATGGCAAGGGCTTCATCGTGGTGTTTTGCGTCCAACACATCAACCATTGAACCCATATCAATCCACATTTGTTTAATTGTATTGACCGCTTCGTCATTTGATTTTTCTGTTGGACAAATAATTGTAAAACGATTTTCAAATAATGTTTCATAACCCGCACTTGGTCCTGATTTTTCCGTACCTGAAATTGGGTGGGCGGGAACAAAATGACAAGTACTTGGAATGATATCAATTAAATCATTAATAACCTTTTGCTTAACTGAACCAACATCGGTAATAATACAACCGTCTTTTAAATCATCTTTGATTTCATTTAAAATATTTATATATGCAGAAACTGGTGTGGCAAGGATAACAATGTCCGAACCATCAACTGATTGTTTTAAGTTTTCGCCAACTGTATGGCAAAACCCAAGTTCCTGTGATTGTTTAATATAATCCGCATTGTTATCAAAGCCAACAATTGTATAAGTCCCCTTTTTCTTTAATGACCTAGCAATTGATGAACCAATTAATCCCAATCCGATAATAGCAATTTTTTTCATTATAATTCCATTTTTGATATTGAATCTATTATTCGTTTGCATTCATCGTCATTACCAATTGTAATACGAATACAGCTTGGTAAATCATACGCCTTAACCGCACGAACAATAAGACCATCTTTTAAAAATTCTTTGTATACAGCATCGGCTTTTTCTTCACTGCCAAAATCAACCAATATAAAGTTGGTTTTTGAATCTGGAACAACAAAACCTTTTTGTTTAAATGAATCTGTTAATGTGTTTAACCACTTTGAATTGTGTTCAACTGACTTTTTAACAAACTGTGTATCTTTAACCGCTTTTGCACCTGCAATTTGGGCAAGGCTTGAAACATTAAAAGGTCCGCGAATGCGGTTTAATATATCAACCACATAATCGGGTGCATAACACCACCCCAAGCGGAAACCCGCAAGTCCATAAATTTTTGAAAATGTTCGCGTCATAACAACATTGTTATATTTTTCAACCAACTTTGCAGGGTTGCCATAATTTGTATCTGTGCAATATTCCGCATACGCACAATCAATAACAATTAAAATGTTATCAGGTGTATTTTCAATTAACCTTACAATTTCAGATTCAGGTAACATTGTTCCCGTTGGATTGGCTGGATTGGCAAGCATAATAATTTTTGTTTTATCCGTAATACCCGCTAGTAATTTATCCACATCAACTGTGTAATCTGTTTCACCGACAACAACAGGTGTTGCCCCAGCTGTTAATGTTGCAATTTTATACACAAGGAATGCGTACTGGCTAAATAATACTTCATCACCAGTGCTGGCAAATGAATGAACAAGCAAGTGTAATAATTCGTCTGAACCATTACCGCATACAATATTGTTTGCATTTACATTATAAATGTTTGCAATTTCATTTCGCAACGCAGACGCACCACCATCTGGATAACGATTGTATTCAATGTTATCAATTGCTGTTTTAACATCAGCCGAAGTACCCAATGGATTTTCATTGGCACTTAATACATATACCTTATCCACACCATCAATGCTGTGTGCACCAGGGATATATGGCGGTGATTTTTCAATACCACTTTTTGCTTTTAATTTATTAGTCACTTTCCACTCCATCAGGGTATGAACCAATTACATTTTCCCCTGTTTTAAATCCATCAACAATATAAAATATATCGTCATTAACTTTGGCAATTTGTTCTGCCCCTTGTGGCAATTCATTGCCAATCATTACTGTTTTATCTTTGTCTGTTGCAATTAAATCCAACTGTCCAATCGCAAACGCGTCATAGTTATCGCCCAATGTTTGTCTTTTGCCAGCAAACGGTAATCTTAACATTACTTTTGTTTTATCAAGTTTACAAATCTTATCCGTTGGTATAACCGCAATAACCGTATTATCATTTTCCGCAAGTCCAATGACTTCGTCAATATTGTTTTTGCGTTCAATATTTACAATTGAACCAAATTGGTCGCGTGCCAATTCCCAACAACGGGTATCGTCCCCGTCCACATAAACGCATACGCTGTAATTTGCCTGCATTAATGTAAAGGCATTTACCATTTCACGCCAAATTCGTGCAAGCGATGTATATGGGAATACATTATCGTGATTTTTAAATAAGCGTCTGTGAATTTCCGCTTCACGATTTGGGCGAATGGCAAGACCTGTTGTTTTACCCTTTGCATCGGCAATTTTTTGCGTGAATTTTGTACGGGTCATTAATAACTGGTGAATTTCATCATCAATTTTATCAATGCTATCACGGTATTGTTTTAATTTTTCTTTATTATCTTCGCTCATATTAAATATATTATTAATTATACTAGGTATTCGCAACACCTAATTGTTTTTGCAGGAATTTAATACCCGTTAATAATCCGTCATTATCAATGCCGTGGGCAAGGTTTGGACAAATTAAGTTTTCCACTTCAAATCCATTTTCAACTAAACAATCGCTAGCCAATTTTAAAAATTCCACATTTACAACTTCGTCCGCATCACCGTGAATTAAGCATACTGGCGGTTTTGTTTTTATTTCGTCTTTTAATGTGTCCGAACCCACAAGCATTCCTGAAAAACCAAGGACACCTGCTAATTGCTGTGCCCTTCTTGGTGCGGTGTGCAGTGATAACATTGTACCTTGTGAAAAGCCAAGCAATACCACTTTGTCCGCGCTTAAGTTAAAGCGTTCCATTTGTTCATCAATAAAATTATCAATGATTGGGTGGGCAACTTTTAATCCGTCATACATTGCGTCTTTGTCCATATTGCCAATTGAAAACCATTGTCTGCCAAAACCCATTTCGCAAGGTTGGAAACCATCTGGTGAAACAAAGGCTGTGTTTGGTAAACCATATCCAATATGGCTGGCAAGTCCAATTAAATCATTTTTATCCGCACCATATCCGTGAAGCATTATGACTAAGCTTTCAACTTTTTCTTCGGGGATATATTCTGCGTATTCAAGTGAATTTACCATTACAATGTACCTTTAATTATGTTATAATATCCGCATAATATAACATTTTAGTTAAAAACAAAAAAGTTAAAAATGACAAAGCTTAAAACAAGATTTGCCCCATCGCCAACTGGTAATTTACATATTGGACACGCCTATTCCGCACTTATGGCTTACGATTGGGCAAAAGATAATAATGCGGACTTTATCCTTAGGATAGAAGACATTGACCAAACCAGATGCAATCAACAATATGTTGATGACATATTGGCAGATATGGAATGGCTTGGTATTGAATACGGCGAAGTCATAAAACAATCGGAACGCTTTGATATATACAATGATTACATTGAAAAATTAAAAGACAACGATTTATTATATCCGTGTTTTGCAACCCGTAAAGAAATTGAATCCGTGCCTAATATTAAACAAGGTTTTGACGGATTAATATATCCAAACATTTGGCGTGATAAATCGGATGCGGAAATAAACCAACAACTTGAATCAGGAATTGATTATTCACTGCGTCTTAAAATTGATAAGGCAATGGATTTTGTAAAACAAGATTACTTTGTTGATACAATAAAAGGAAATGTTAAATTACAACCTGAACAATGTGGTGATGTGGTAATTAAAAGAAAAGAAACACCAACCAGTTATCATTTATCCGTTGTGGTTGATGATTACTTACAAGGCATAACAAATATCATAAGGGGCGAAGATATATTTTATCAAACCCATATTCATCATATCTTGCAATCGGTGTTTGGTTTTAATAACCCAACATATACACACCACGCGGTAATAAATAACGAAAATACAAATGAAAAATTATCAAAATCAACATTAACTGATAAAGATAAATTTTATACAATTAAGTATATTCGTGAAAATTCTGTTTATACTCCAGAACAATTAAAACAAATATTACTTGATTTAAAGGCTTAAAACCTTTAATTTTCTATTATTATGGTAAAAGAAAACGAATACCCTTATAACCTTCCGTGTGAACATGTGCGTTTTTCTGGTAAAGACGCGGTTAAGCTTGACTGTGGTATGGTGCTTGATGATTACAATGTATCATACAAAACATACGGGAAATTAAACGCTGATAAATCAAATGCAATAATGATTTTTCACGCCCTTACTGGCGACCAATTCGTGGCGGGAAAACACCCCGTTACGGGCAAAGACGGTTGGTGGTCAAGATTGGTTGGCAAAGGCAAGCCCGTTGATACGGATAAATACTTTGTAATTTGTGCCAATATTTTGGGAAGCTGTATGGGTACAGAAGGTCCAAAATCAATCAATGCAAAAACTGGTAAACGATGGAATTTATCATTCCCTGTAATTACCATTGCCGATATGATTGAAGTACAAATAAAATTATTAAACCATTTAAAAATTGAAAAATTACATTCAATCATTGGTCCATCAATGGGTGGTATGCTTGCAATGTATTTTGCATCAAAGTATGGGGATAGAACAGACAATGTAATTATTGTTGCGTCTTCCCCACAATTAAGCCCACGCAATATCGGATTTAGCGAAGTTGCCCGACAATCTATTATGTCCGATCCAAATTGGCACGGTGGCGAATACTTGGAAAAAGGTACTGTTCCAGACCGCGGACTTGCAACGGCACGAATGGCGGCACATATTACATACCTTTCTGAAAGTGCAATGTATAAAAAGTTTGGTCGCGACTTGCAAAACAAAGAACAACTTGGTTATTCATTTATTGAAAGTGATTTCCAAGTGGAAAATTATTTAAAGCACCAAGGGGCAAGCTTTGTAAAAAGGTTTGATGCAAATTCATACCTTTATATTACAAGGGCTATGGATTATTTTGATACGGATAAAACCGCAAAGTCTGGTTTGTTAAGTGATGCATTCAAAGATACAAAAAATCGTTGGTGTATTATTTCCATTTCTTCTGATTGGTTGCACCCAACAAAGAATTCAAAAAAATTAATGCACGCTTTAAACGGTGTTGGTGCAGATGTATCATTTGCCGAATTACAATCAGACGCGGGACACGATGCGTTTCTGTTGGACGAACCTGATTTCAATGCAATGATTGATGGTTTTTTAAATGGGGTTAAATAAATGTTAAGAATAGACCAAAAGATTATAGTTAGCCTTGTTGATGACAACGATAAAATTATTGATATCGGTTGTGATAACGGTGAATTATTAAATCATATTTGTGCAGAAAAAAATGTGACAACACGCGGTATTGAAATTTCAATGGCGGGTGTAAATGAATGTGTTCGCAATGGGCATTCGGTTGTCCACGGCGATGCGAATACAGACCTTATTCATTACCCAACAAAATCATTTGACAAAGTTATCTTATCAAAAACATTACAGGCAATGAACGAACCACACGAAACATTAAAACAAATTACCCGTATGGGTAAAAAAGCAATCGTTGGCTTTTCAAACTTTGGTCATTATAAAGTAATCAGTGATTTAGTTTTTAATTCAAGAATGCCTGTGACAAAGTCATTACCAATATCGTGGTATGAAACGCCAAACATTCACTTTTGCACCATAAAAGATTTTATTAACCTTTGTGAAGAACTTGGTTTGAAAATTGAAAAAACAATTATATTAAAACCAAATGGCAGTGAAATTAAATCAAATCCAAAAGGTTATTATGCCAATCTTTTCGGCAGTGATGCTATCTTTGTAATATCGGATAAATAAATGACCCGTTGGAAAATCACCATTGAATACAAGGGCAAAAATTATGCTGGTTGGCAAAGTCAACCAGAACAAAAAACCGTGCAAGGCGAAATTGAAAAAGCAATCAATGATTTATTTAAATCAAACATAACTATTCAAGGGGCGGGTCGTACAGACAGCGGGGTAAATGCCACTGGGCAAGTTGCCCACTTTGATATGGAAACTGATTTTGATGAATTTAAAATGTGCAAAGCCTTAAACCATTATTTATGGGAAGAAGATATCGCCATACTAAACGCAGAAAAAGTTGCCGATGATTGGAATGCCCGTTTTGATGCAAAGCAAAGACAATACATATACCGCATATCAAATCGCCGTGCCCCATTAACATTTAACCGTGATAATGTTTGGTATACGGGCGGATATGAATTAGATTTAGATAAAATGACGGAAGCAGGAAAGTTATTAGTTGGCACCCACGACTTCACCACATTCCGTGCTAGCCACGCCACACATCAAAAACCAATTCGTACCGTTGATTACCTTGATGTTGTAGAAGTTGGCAATGAAATTCACATAAGGTGCGGTGCCAAATCATTCTTGCACAATCAAGTAAGATATTTTACAGGCGCCCTGTTCCGTGTAGGTTATGGCAAATGGACAAAAGACGATGTGCAAAGATGCCTTGATGTAAAAGACCGCAACCAAGGTGGTCCTTTGGCACCACCGAATGGATTGTATTTAACAAAAGTTGTTTATTAAAATCTATTTTGATTTAGCCATCATATAAAACAGTATCATTGCATCTAATGATAAAATGGCGTTAAAGCCCGCAAGTGAAATTCCAAACAATGTCCACACCGCTTTATCGCAACTTGGTGCAGTTGAATTTTCCAGTGATGATAATAATGACGATGTGTCTGTTGCGATATCAGAACTGCTTGAACAAGAATCTAGACCCGCCCAAAAACCGTATTCTACGCCCGCGTGAAATACCGCCAATGCAACAGAAAATGCCATTACTATGCTAAGACCCCATAATATCTTTTTTGTATGAATTGGATTCATTAACATTAACCCACCACCAATTACAACAATCGTCCAAGGCTGTCTTTGATACAAGCATAATTCACACGGCAAGTATCCAAAACCATATTCAAAAATATAAACCGCCAATAATACAACCACCCCATATAATGGAACAACCCATATTGGTAAATTTTTAATTGTTTGTGTGAAACCTGTTAACATTTATTACACCAATAATCCAATTAAGAAAAACCCGCCAAGTAAGATAACAAAAAATAATATTGTTAATATGGCAAAGTATTTATCAATAAACTTTAAAATTGGTTCGCCAAATAATGATATTAAAACAGCCAAACCAAAAAACCTTAATACACGGCTTAAAACCGCCGCCGAAATAAATGCAATTAAACCCAATTCCATTGCACCAGATGTAATTGTTATTACCTTGTATGGCACTGGGGTAAATCCACCCGCAAACACAACCCAAAAACCATTGTCTTGGTATAATGTTTTAAAGGTTTCCATTTTATCCATATAGCCATAAACTTCCAAAATCGGCACGGCAATTTCATTGTATAAATAAAGCCCAATAAAATAACCCGCTAAACCACCAACAACAGACGCAATTGTTGCCATTAATGCGTAATAATATGCCTTTGCACGGTTGGCAAGCATCATTGGAATTAACATTACATCTTGTGGAATTGGGAAAAATATACTTTCTGTAAAAGCAACAATCATTAACCACATTGTGGCACGTGGGCTTCTGGATAATTCAAGTACCCAATCGTATAATTTTCGTGTTTGTTTTATTATCATTATTTATACCTTTTTATTTTTCAAGAAAACTATAACATAATACTATTAATTTTGTAAAAAATTTTATATACTTATTTCTATGACAAATAAACCAAATATTTTAGTCGTTGATGACGACAATCAAATCCGTGAATTGTTAAAAGAATTCTTGCAAAAGCAAGGTTGGCATATAAGCACCGCTTCTAATCCCGAAGAAGCACGCCAAGTTTTAACAACAGTTCAGCCCGATTTAATTATCCTTGATGTAATGATGCCAAATGAAACTGGTTTTGAATTCTTGGAAAAACTTCGTAAAACAAATGATGTTGCCGTGCTTATGCTTACGGCGAAAATGGAACTTGATGACAAGGTTGAAGGCTTATTAAAAGGTGCTGACGATTATCTTACAAAACCATTTGAACCTGATGAATTATTGCTAAGGGTTAAGGCAATCCTTCGTCGTGTTAATCCAGAAATCAATACGCCAAATATTGTTATTGGTGATATGGAATACGAATGTGAAAAAGCCATAATAAAAGTTGGCGATAATATCATTAAGCTTACAGAAAGCGAAAATGAAATATTACATATACTTGCCACAAATGCAGGTACGGTATTTTCCCGTGAAGAATTATGTGAAAAAGTAAATCGCAGTAATGACGAACGCACTATTGATGTACAAATCACCCGCATTCGCAAAAAAATTGAATCTGATTCAAAAACCCCAATGTTTTTACAAACAGCAAGGGGTAAAGGATATGTCCTTAGGATTAAATAATGTTAAACATTGATTATCGTCGTGGATTTTTTCGCAGACACATATTACCAAAAACCATACTAGGCAGATTAATACTATTAATTTTAATCCCTGTATTGCTGGTTCAGATTTTCAGTTTACTAGCCTTTTCAATTCGTCATACCAATCACACAACAGAAGTATTATCACAACAAATAATTTCAGAAATGAATTTATTTATTAAAACAAATGAATTTAATCCAAAACTTGCAAAATCAAATGCCAATGATTTAGGTATGAAAGTTGAAGTTGTAAAATTACAATCCACAACGAACGAACAATCAGTTGACCGTATCGGCAAAAGATTTGTTCGTGAATTCAATCGTATAAAACCATATTATTTAAAAGACTTCACCCCATACATTCGCTATGTAAAACCGCGTAATGTTGTTATATATATGGTGTCGGATAATATTACATATAAGTTTATTGTTGATGAATACCGACTGTATACAAATGTAAGTGGTCAAACCGTATGGTTTATGACAATTGTTGGTGGTTTAATCGCACTTATCCTTGCACTTGGTATTGCCCGCAACCAAGCGGTGCCAATTCGCAAGCTTTCAAAAAGTATCATCAGCTTTTCAAGGGGTAATACAAAAGATATTCAAGACCTTGATATTCGTGGTTCAAACGAAGTCCGCCAAGCAATATATAACTTTAAAATTATGGCGGGGCGAATTAAACGCCACAACGAACAACGCACCAATATGTTATCGGGCATATCACACGATTTGCGAACACCATTAACACGAATGAAATTATTGCTAGCAATGGCGGAAAAGAACCAAGTTAACAATGACATTAATGACAATATCAAAGATATGGAAAAAATGATTGAATCATATTTGGACTTTGCAAAAGGTGTTAAAGATAAAGCACCTGAAAATATTTCCGTTAATACATTAATTGAAGATGTTGTTAAGAAATGGAAAAAATCGGGCAAGGATATAAATATTAATCTTATAAAAGATTCAAATATCAATGTAAGCCCAGAAAACATTAATCGTGTATTTGATAATATTATTTCAAACAGCTTTAAATACGGTGATACCGTTAATATTGAAATTGATAATTATGAAAAAGGTTACACAGCAATAAAAATTATTGATAATGGTACTGGTATTCCCGATGATAAATTAAAAGAAGTAATTAATCCATTCTTCCGTGTTGATGAATCCCGCAATGCAGAAATTGAAGGTGTTGGATTGGGATTAAGTATTGCCTATGACATTACAACATATTATGGCGGGGAATTACATTTAGCAAATAACAAAGATGGCAAAGGCTTAACTGTCACTATTATCTTGCCAAAAGCGGTATAATATATTATTTAAAATAATATAAATAAGGAATAACAATGAACAAAAGAATATTTTCAGGTATCCAACCAACAGGTCAATTAACACTGGGTAATTATCTTGGTGCATTAAAGAATTGGGACAAAATGCAAAGTGAAGGCGAATGTATTTATTCAATTGTTGACCAACACGCTATTACCGTTTCACCAGACCCTGTTGAATTAAAAAATGCCACATTGGAAGTTGCCGCTGGTGTAATCGCATCAGGCATTGATTATAAAAAACACATTTTATTCCACCAATCGGGAAATCCAAATCACACGGAACTTGGTTGGTATTTTAATTGTATCGCCCGTATGGGTTGGTTAAACCGTATGACACAGTTTAAGGAAAAAGCAGGTAAGAACGCGGAAAAGTCTTCTGTTGGTTTATTTGCATATCCAAACTTGCAAGCGGCAGATATTCTTGCCTATCACGCAACCCATGTGCCAGTTGGCGAAGACCAAAAACAGCACCTTGAATTATGTCGTGATATTGCACAAAAGTTTAATCACGATTACGGTGTTGAATTCTTCCCTGTTATTGAACCGATTATTAATGAACAAGGCGGACGCATTATGTCATTAAAAGATGGTAAAAATAAAATGTCTAAATCTGACCCATCGGATAATTCACGAATTAACTTAGTTGATGATAAAGATACAATTGCCAAGAAATTTAAAAAGGCGACTTCTGATGCGGATTTATTACCATCATCAAAAGAAGAATTTGATGGTCGTCCAGAGGCGGAAAACCTTATTTCAATCTATGCCACATTACAAGACAAAACAATTGATGATGTATTACCAGAAGTTGGCGGTCTTGGCTGGGGTGATTTCAAAGGTAAACTTGCCGATGTGGCGGTTGCAACTATTTCACCAATCAGTGATGAAATTAACCGTCTTATGTCTGATAAGGCTGAGATTGAAAATATCCTAAATGACGGCGCAAGAAAATCGCGTGAGATTTCACAACCAATCATTGATGAAACTAAAAAGATTTTAGGCTTTATTTAATAATTACTTTTTAAGTGCAGATTTAATTTTGGATTTATTTATTAATCCAGAACCAATTGCCATACCAAAGTATACAACAAGCCCCGTGATTATAATTATCATCAAGTATAATACTTTGTAATCACCGTTAATTAAGTTATCAAAGTATATATTACTTAATTGATAAACAATAGCACCCATAATTACACTAATAATAAACATTTTTGTAAGCACCGCCATTGTACCTTTACGCAGTAATTCAATATTTTGTTTGCGTACATTTAATAATAATAACATTACATTTACCCATGCACTGATACTTGTGGCAAGGGCAATCCCCACATGATACATTGTTGTCATTAACCATATTGAAAGTGCGATGTTTAATACCATACATAATATTGATATGCGAACTGGTGTTGTTGTATTACCCCTTGCAAAGAACACGGGTGATAATACTTTTATTAACACAAATGCCGGCAGTCCAATCGCAAAAGCCTGTAATGCATAGGCGGTTTTATAAGTGTCATTTAAACCAAAATTACCGTACATAAATAATCCGCTTATAATTGGTAATGCCATAACAATAAAGGCAACCGTTGCAGGCAATGTTAAAAACATTGCAAATATAATTGCATCGCTTTGATTGTTAATTGTTTCTTGCTTGTCATTTTTCGCAATTGATTTTGATAACATTGGAATAAGGGCAATACCAACGGCAATACCAATAACCCCAAGTGGTAATTGTGATAATCTGTCCGCATAATAAAGGTATGACACCGAACCTGCCGATAATGTTGTGGCAAGAATTGTACCAATAAAGATATTTAATTGTAATAAACTTGACCCCATTACAACTGGTAATACTTTTTTAAAGAAATCTTTTACATTCGTTGTAATCTTAATTGATTTTGTAAATGGAACAACACCATATTTAATACAACCAATAAACAATATGCCTGCTTGTAAAATACCAGCAACTAAAACCGCAATCGCTAGTTCATATCCCGTTAATGAAATAACATCACAATAAACGCCAACCAATGTAAGGATAAGACAGATATTTAAAATAATTGGTGTAAATGCAGGTAAGGCAAAGTCTTCAAAAGAATTTAGTATTGATGCAAATAATGAATTCATAACCATAAACACAAGGTATGGAAACATTACTTGTGCTAAATTAACCGTTAAATCAAATTTATTTTCATCTGTTGCAAAACCCATTGCTTGTATTGACATAACATCGCCCATAAACACAATCATTAAAATTGTAAATGCAACAATCCAAAGTAATAATAATGTGCCAACCGACTTTGCAAATAAAACAGCATCTTTTTTACTTTTGTTTAAAGTTTTGGCAAATATGGGAACGAATGCAGAATTCATTGCCCCTTCGGCAAATAAAGCACGAAACATATTCGGAAAACGGAATGCCACAAAGAAGCTGTCCGATATCATTGACACACCCACAACAATCGCCATTAATAAATCACGTACCATACCCATAATACGGCTAAGTAATGTAAACATTCCAATGGTTGCTGATGCTTTAAATATTTTCATTTTCTATTTCTTCTAATACTTTGTTAAGCTTATCTATTACTGTACGCTGTGTTTGTTTACGATGCAATTTAAATCCATAATTATCTTTTATATAAAATACATCAACAACGCGTTCCCCATAAGTGGTAATCTTTGATGTTTCAATTTTTAAACCAAGTTCACTTATACACCTTGAAATTTTATATAACAATCCTTTTGTATCTTTTGTTCGCACTTCAATAATTGTACTAGTATTTGACGCATCGTTATTTATATTAATTCTGTTATTAATTGCAAATAAGTCTTTCGTTTGATTTAAAATACTTTTGTTGGCTGTTAATTTTTCATCAATATTTAATTTTCCTGTGATTGAAGCGGTAATAATTTTTTCAATTTCATCAAAGTCTTTGTCAAATAAATTACCTTCGTTATCGTGAACATAAAATATATTTACTGAACCAATTTGCTTAAACGTATAAATATCTGCTTTAATAATATTCGCACCCAATATAGCCAACGCACCTGTCATATCCGCCATAAGACCATTTTTATCAGGTGAATTTAATAATACTTTTGTATACCCTTTTTCATCGTGGTGAATAGCAATGTTTACTTCATAAGGCAATGATGCTGTTTCAATATGCCAAACAATTTCATCAACATTAAAGTTTAATAAATATTGCGGTGTCATTGCTTCTATAAACAATGTTGATTTTTCTTTATCAATGTTTTTGTTACCTGCAATTTTCTTTTCAACTTCTTGTTTTTTATCTGCAATATCATTACTTAACAATTCCATATCCCCTGTTGAAAGATAACTAACTGATAGATTATATAAATTGGTAATAACTTCTTTTTTCCAGTCATTCCAAACATTTGGTCCCACCGCCCTAGTATCCACCACTGTAAGAATTGTTAATAAATCCAATCCAACTTGTGTATCAACAATATCGGTAAAGTCTGCAATTGTTTTAGGGTCACTTAAATCACGACGCTGTGAAGTATTTGACATAAACAAGTGATACCTTACCAACCAAGAAATAGTTTTTATTGAAGATGTGTTATAACCCCATCTTTTACATATTTTTTCTGCAATATCTTCGCCCAATATTGAATGGTCGCCGCCCAATCCTTTTGCAATATCGTGTAATAACACCGCCATATATATAATGCTTTTATCTGTAATGTTTTGCATTAACTTTGTTGATAATTGGTGTTCGTCTTTCATTTCTTTATTGTCAATTTTACTAAGCAATTCAACCGCGCGGATTGTATGTTCATCTGTGGTATAGCTGTGATACATATTGTATTGCATTTGACAGAATATAACTTTCCATTCGGGGATAAGTTGCCCAAGTAATCCCACTTCGTTCATCAATCTTAATGTGCGACCAACATCGCTTTTACACATTATAATTTTTAAAAATTTTGTTTGTGCGTCTTTGTCATTACTAAAATCATCTGTATTATCGCGAAGTAATTGATAAGTCTGGTAATGCAACTTATACTTTTTTGTTGCAACCAGATAAAATAAATCAAAAATTGCGGTTGGTTGTTTTTCAAATAGCTTATTATCAATTAAGGCAATTCGTGAATCAATTAATTGAAAATTATCATCAATTGCTTCATTGTTTTTCTTTGCAACATTATGATTGCTTTCAAATATATTAATAATTACACGGGTAAGGGTTGATACCTTCATCACCGTATCAATATAATCACCCATAAATTCTTCAACTGCTTTTTTATTTTCAGTGTCTTTATATCCAAGCATTTCTGCCACTTCAATTTGTGACTGAAAATTTAAAACCTCTGAAGCAGAATTGTTTATAAAGTGAAGACTTAGGCGAACTGACCATAAAAATGAAAAGCTATGTTCAAACATATTCATTTCATTTTCGGTAATTAATTTTTTTTCATATAATTGCTTAAAGTTATCAATGTCGTATAAATACTTTGTTATCCACATAAGTGTTTGAATGTCACGAAGCCCACCCTTACCATTTTTTACATTTGGTTCCAGCAAGTATCTAGAAACACCATATTTTTTATGACGTTCACTGCGTTCTTTAAGCTTTGTTATAATATAATTGTACTGACCTTGGGTTAAGATATTTTCTTTTATATCTTTATCAAAATTGGCAAATAATTTTTTGTCACCACATATTAATCGCATTGAAAGTACAGTTGTTAAAAACACATGATCTGATAACATTTCACTACTAGCTGTTTTAACAGTGTGAACTAATTGTGAAATTTTCGCACCAGTATCCCATAATGTATATAATATTTTTTCCACATTATCTTTTTGCTTTTCAATATCATCACATAAAAATAATAAATCAATATCTGAATGTTGGGCATTATATCCACTACCATATCCGCCAACGGCAATAATTGAAATACCCGTTGGGGTAATATCGTGTTTTTTAAATACAGATTTAATAATACAATTAAAGTCATCCGCAATAGATTTAGAACAATCAATACCATTTAAATCCGCTTTAAACTTCTGTTTATTTTTTTCAATGCTTTGATTCAATATATCTTTTATTGGTATATTGTCGCAAAGCATTTGTTTTTCAATTATATTTTCGCCATTATTCATACCAAC
The DNA here is from genome assembly GCA_049615605.1 of Alphaproteobacteria bacterium. Taxonomy (GTDB): domain Bacteria; phylum Pseudomonadota; class Alphaproteobacteria; order JAQWUY01; family JAQWUY01; genus JAQWUY01. The sequence goes on from JBMZFW010000022.1 coordinate 15,177, forward strand.
TATTATATATAAAAAAGACAAAAAACACACCTAAATATTTTTGAAAAAATATTAATTTTGTGTTATAATCCACCTAAAATAATAATTCAGAATAATCAAAGGCATAAATAAAATGACAGTTGTAACAGGTTTAGATACCTTAAATGTTCGCAAAACACTTAATGTTAATGGTAAAGAATATGATTACTATTCAATTCCAGACGCAGCAAAGCAAATTGGCGATGTTACAAAATTACCGTACAGTTTAAAAATATTACTTGAAAACTTATTAAGGTACCAAGACGACCGCACTGTAAATGTTGACGATGTTAAAGCGGTTGCAAAATGGCTTGATAAAAAAACTTCAACACATGAAATTGCATATCGCCCTGCCCGTGTATTAATGCAAGATTTCACTGGTGTACCAGCGGTTGTTGATTTGGCGGCAATGCGTGATGCCACAGCAAAATTAAATGGCAATGTACAAAACATTAACCCATTATGCCCTGTTGATTTGGTAATTGACCATTCATTAATGGTTGATTTCTTTGGCGATGCATCATCATTACAAAAAAATGTAGACATTGAATTTGAACGCAACCAAGAACGATATGAATTCTTGCGTTGGGGACAATCGGCATTTAATAACTTCCGTGTTGTGCCACCAGGTACGGGTATTTGTCACCAAGTAAATGTTGAATACTTGGCAAAAACTGTTTGGTCTGATACTGACCAAAATGGAAAAATGGTTGCTTACCCTGATACTTGTGTGGGTACGGATTCACACACAACAATGGTAAACGGTCTTGGCGTTCTTGGCTGGGGTGTTGGTGGTATTGAAGCCGAAGCGGCAATGCTTGGACAACCAGTATCAATGTTAATTCCAGAAGTAATTGGTTTTAAATTAACTGGTACATTGCGTGATGGTATTACCGCAACTGATTTAGTACTTACAGTTACACAAATGCTTCGTGAAAAAGGCGTGGTTGGTAAATTCGTTGAATTCTTTGGCGAAGGTCTTGACCATTTAAGCTTAGCCGACCGTTCAACAATTGCCAATATGGCACCTGAATATGGGGCAACTTGTGGTATTTTCCCAATTGATGCGGAAACAATTAATTACTTACGTTTTACTGGTCGTGATGAAGAAAACATTGCACTGGTTGAAGCATACGCAAAAGCACAAGGTATGTGGCGTGACAGTTCAGTTGTTGCCGATTACACTGATGTATTGGAACTTGACCTTGATTCAATTCGCCCATCGCTTGCTGGACCAAAGCGTCCGCAAGACCGTGCATTGCTGGAAAATATTCCAACTGAATTTGCAAAAGTTGAAAAAGAATTTGGTGCGGGCACAACACAAAAAGTTCGCGACTTTGACTTAGAAGACGGTGCGGTTGTGTTAACCGCAATCACATCATGTACAAACACATCAAATCCGAATGTATTAATTGCCGCTGGATTGGTGGCAAAGAAAGCGGTTGAACTTGGTCTTTCAACAAAGCCTTGGGTTAAAACTTCGCTTGCACCGGGTTCACAGGTTGTAACCGATTACCTTGAAAAAGCGGGCTTAACAACATACCTTGATGAACTTGGTTTTAACAATGTTGGTTATGGTTGTACAACTTGTATTGGTAATTCAGGTCCCCTGCCAGAAGACATTACACAGGCAATTGACGATGGTAAATTATTGGTAAATGCGGTGCTATCTGGTAACCGTAATTTTGAAGGTCGTGTAAATCCACAAACTCGTGGTAACTGGCTTGCATCGCCACCGCTTGTTGTGGCGTATGCGTTAACGGGTAATGTTAAAGTTGATATTACCAAAGAACCAATTGGCAAAGGCAAAGATGGACAAGATGTGTTCTTAAAAGATATATGGCCATCAACTGCGGAAATTAATGAAACATTACAAGACTGCTTAAATTCAGATATGTATAAATCAAGATATGCTGATGTGTTCCTTGGTCCACAACAATGGCAAGACATTGAAATTACAGGCGGTGAAACTTATGGCTGGTCTGATAATTCAACATACATTCAAAACCCACCGTATTTTGAAAATATGTCAATGGAAGTGGGCGATATTACGGATATTAAGGGTGCAAAACCTTTACTTGTTCTTGCCGACAGTATCACCACAGACCACATTTCACCAGCGGGTGGATTTAAATCTGATACCCCTGCGGGTAAGTTCTTAGTGGACAGACAGGTTGCGGTTAAAGACTTTAACTCTTATGGTTCCCGTCGTGGTAATCACGAAGTAATGATGCGTGGCACATTCGCAAACATTCGTATTCGCAACGAACTTGCCGATGGTACAGAAGGTGGCTTTACAACTTATAACGGCGAAGTAACATCTGTATACGACGCGGCAATGGATTATAAAAAAGATGGCATTCCATTATGTGTGTTCGGCGGTAAAGAATACGGTACTGGTTCATCGCGTGATTGGGCGGCAAAGGGTACAAACTTATTGGGCGTGAAATTTGTTGTGGCAGAAAGCTTTGAACGAATTCACCGTTCTAACTTAGTTGGTATGGGTGTATTACCATTAATGTTCAAAGACGGTATGACGCGTAATGACTTAAACCTTAGCCAAGCGAAATCAATTGATGTAACGGGTTTAAGCAATGATGTTAAACCACGCCAAGATTTAACAATGACAATCACATACAATGACGATACGACAAAAGAAGTTAACTTATTATGTCGTATTGATACGATTGATGAAGTTGATTACTATCGCAATGGTGGTATATTGCATTATGTACTTCGCAATATGCTTGCTAATTAATTTTAATA
>JBMZFW010000023.1:0-17585 GCA_049615605.1 Alphaproteobacteria bacterium
CCTTTGCGAATGTATAAAGTTTCTTGGGTAATGTTTACTGTTCTGTCAACTTTATTATGTCTGTGGGCAAGTAATTCTTTGCCACTGTCATAACCCCAAGTGCCAACTTGGATAAATTCTTCGTCTTGAGAATAAAAGTTTAAACCACCTTTTTCCCATTCCTCCGCTGTTGCGTGCCTTGCAAGAATAACTTCGCCATCTTTAATTTCGTGTACTGCCATTTTTATTTATCCCTTCCCGATAATATTGGTTCGCCACCGCATAACCATTTAATTCCAATTCGTTCATCATTCCATTTTTCAGAAAACTGTTCATCCGCATCAATGTAATCCCCATCATACGCCAATGAATAATGGTATACTAAGTCATCACCAAGGTTATAATACGCATTACCCAATCTTGGTGGAATTAAAATTAATTGCGGTTTATCGCTGTCAATAATGAAGTCTTGCCATTGCAGGTAAGTATCACTATCTTGGCGCATATCAACAACAACCTGTTGCATTTTACCATATACACAAGTAACTAGTTTCCAAGACTTTGTATCACCGTGAATACCACGCAGAACATTCTTTTTAGATTTTGAAAATTTATTGTGCTTAAACTTTGCACCATCTGTAATTAATGGTTGTAATTCATCAGCCACAAAAGAAGTCCAAATATTACCGCGCAAATCTTCGCCAACTGATGGGGTAATGATATACACCCCTGCAATTTTATCAGATTGTTTAATGTCAAATTCAATAGCCATTTTATTTTAAACCTTTAATAATTTTCTTACCCATATTTATACCATTTTTTTCAATATATTTATACGATAAATATAATACCAATGAAGACAGCCCCAATAAATATAAATATCCCGCAAATCCAAAACCCATTCCACCATAAGTTTTAATGATTGAACTGCTTGCTGAAAGGATAACAAAATGTAATAAGTACAGGCTGAAGCTAATTGTACCAAAAAAGACCATTGCTTTATTTGTCAAAATTGTACTAGTTGAATACATTGCTGATAAAATCAATATAGCAAAAGTAAATAAAATAATAACACTATTTCGTGGTTCAAATACTATAAACGAGTCATGATAATTCAAAACAATTAAAGTAACAATTATCCATATTGGTAAAATATAATAATTTGAAAATATGTTTTTAAATGTTTGTTGCTTATATAAATGATATAAGTAACCACCCGTTACAAAAAACATACCTTGATATAAAATAAATTCATATTTATCAAAAATATTATATTTACTATTAAAATAAGCCCACATTAAAGTTATTACAATCCATAAAGCGGGCATATATAATTTATTCATAAACACAACAATAAACGGGAATATTAAATAAAATGTAAATTCCATATCAATAGTACCGCCACCTGGGGCATAGCTGCCGTATGTGGTGAAGTCTGTAATAAATAATAATGATAATATAAAGCGTGTTAAATCAAATTCACCCCTTACCAAATAATGTGTAATTGCAGGAATAATTATCATTAAATAAAACATTGGGGAAAGTCTGAAAAACCTGCGAATGAAAAAGTTTCTTATTTTATTTTCTTTTGGATAAATATTCCACATATAACACATTGTAAATCCACTTATCATATAAAATAACTGTACCCCAAAAGCACCAATATCTAAGACATCTGATAAGAATGATGAATACCCCGTATTTGACATACCAAGCTCAACACCGTATCTTTGTTTAATTGAAAAGTGAACGCCAACAACTAATAATATGGCAATACCACGCAAGCCATCAAGCCATTGCAATCTGTCGTTGGATAAATTTGTTTGCATTTATTCTTCGCCACCGTAAGTATCATATTTCATATCATAATCAACCATAATCTTGGCAAGTTCAGGGGCAAGTACTTTTGGTTTCCACCCCAATACCTTTTCCGCCTTGCTTCGGTCGCCTAATAACAATTCAACTTCCGCTGGACGGTAAAATTGTGGATCAACCGCAATAACAGTTTTACCAGTCGCTTTATCTTTGGCGATTTCTTTATCACCAGAACCCGACCATTCCAGTTCAATCCCTGCGTGATTAAATGCAAATTCACAGAACTGGCGTATTGTGTATGTTTCACCCGTTGCGGCAACGAAGTCTTCTGGTGTGTCGTGTTGCAACATCATCCACATCATTTCCACATATTCTTTGGCATATCCCCAATCACGCTTTGCATCCATATTACCAAGGTATAAACATTCTTGCTTACCCTTAACAATGTTTGCAACCGCTTTGGTAATTTTCTTTGTTACAAATTCTTCACCACGGCGTGGGCTTTCGTGATTAAATAAAATTCCATTTACCGCAAACAAGCCATAAGATTCACGATAATTAACCGTTAACCAATACGCATAAAGCTTTGCCGCACCATACGGTGATTTTGGATAAAATGGTGTTGTTTCCGATTGTGGTTCAGTTCCTGGGATACCACCGAATAATTCAGAAGTTGATGCTTGATAATATTTAGGTGGATTTGGTAAATCTTTAATCGCATTTAATAATCTTGTGGCACCAATAGCATCAACATCAGCCGTGTATTCAGGTACATCAAATGAAATGCCAACATGTGATTGTGCGCCAAGATTATAAACTTCCGTTGGTTTAATTTTTAATAGTAAAGTATAAATGTTTGAAGTATCGGTTAAATCACCATAGTGCCAGTGGAAATTTTTATGCGACCAAAAGCCAGTCATTCGCGTTCCCGTTGGTTCCGATGAACGACGAACGATTGCGTGAACTTCGTATCCCTTTTCCAATAAAAATTCCGCCAAATACGAACCGTCTTGTCCGCTTACACCAGTGATAAATGCGATATTTGCCATTAATTAATTCCTTATATAAAAATATAGCAAAAATATAGCAAATATTAAGGTTTTTTACAAGTATTTACTTTTTGTAAAATTGGCGTAAAATATATTTTAAAGCTCCACCATATTTTTGGAATTTTTCAGGCAACATTGCAATACTATATATGTATTTACGGATACGAGAACGGTTATTTTTACGATTATTTTTAATAAATGTATCTGGTTTAATATCTTGATTATCACAATATATTTTAGATTCAGTAATTGAAATTGCTTTAATTCCCATTTTATATGCAATTAAAGAAAAAACACATTGGTCATGACGATGCATTATAAATTCTGGCAATTCTTTACCTATTGTTGATTTACTGTCATCTATTATTTTACTTTGGCAAGCATATTTTAAACATTCTTCTATAAATTTAATTGATTTTGTTGATTTTTTCCAAATATTGAAACCGCCTGCAACTATTGGAAAGTCATGTGCTTCTTTTACATCGCACCCCATTAAAATAAATGTATCTTTTTTAGTTACATTCTTACATTTCTCATCAGAACAAAATAGCACAATGTCTTGATTGTATTTATTTGGCATATTAAACACAGGGGTTAAGTCTTTCAATATATCAGCCCCACTGTCACAATAAAACACCACATCGCCATCTTTAACAGATTTATCCGTTAATGTTTTATGAATAATATAAAACTTCCACAACCAATATCCACCACCGCGAACTTTGTTCAAAATATTTTTGTTTGCGTTATAAAATTCATCGTCAATGTCATTTGGGTTATATGATATTACCCTGTCGGCATTGCCAATTTCTTTTGCTTGTTTTGAATTTACATTTTGCTGAACTTTAAAATCATCATTCGCATAATTGATATAAATTTTTTGCATTAATTACCTGTCATAAATATCTTCAAAGCGTTCAATGTCATCTTCACCCAAGTAATCACCCGTTTGGACTTCCACAATTAAAACTGGGGCATCTGTATCATTACTTAACCTGTGTTTATGACCAGCTGATATATAAGTTGATTCATTGGCATTAAGTTTTAAGACTTCGCCATCATTTTCAACCGTTGCCACGCCCGACACAACAACCCAATGTTCCGAACGGTGCTTGTGTGATTGCAATGATAGTTTTTGATGCGGTAAAACCATAATTTGCTTTACTTTATAGCCTTCACCTTCATCCAATATGGTAAATGTTCCCCACGGGCGGTGTTCCGTACGGTGTACATCAACAGCTTCGTGATTATTTGATTTTAATTCATTAACAATGTCTTTTACACCTTGCAATTTATTGCTGTCGGCAATTAATACGGCATCACGGGTTTCAACAATCGTTAAGTCATTTACCCCGACTGTGGCAATTAATTTATCTTGTGAAGTTGAAAACACCGTGGTATTTTTTGTATCCTTCATCACCACATCAGACACTTCACGATATGAATTTCCATCTTTGTCAGTTGGCAATGTTTCGGCAATTGAATCCCAAGCACCCAAATCATTCCAATCAAATGTTGCTGGCACAACCGCAACATTGTCCGCCTTTTCCATTACCGCATAATCAATTGATATGTCTGGCATAGTGCTAAATATTTTTTCATCAATAACAAAGTCTTTATTGCTTGTATCAATTTTATCAACAACATCGTATACATCATTTGCATTTTGTTTTAATGCATCTAAGTATCCACCCGCTGTAAATACAAACATTCCCGCATTCCAGAAATATCCGCCATCTGCGATATAACCTTTTGCTGTTTCTTCGTTTGGTTTTTCAACAAAGGCATCAACTTTAAAACCATTATCAATTGCTTCGCCAGATTTGATGTATCCATAACCAGTGTGTGGTTTTGTTGGGGTAATACCAATTGTTGTTAAATGTCCATTTTGTGCAAGCGATACCGCATTTTTAATTACATCTTCAAAAGATTTAATATCATTAATAATATGGTCACTTGGCAATACAACCAACACCGCATCATCACCAAAGTGTTGTTTTATGTACTTTGCCGAAACACCAATTGCACCAGCGGTATTTTTACCAAATGGTTCAAGAATCAAGTGGTTGTTAAAATTAAAATCACTAGCCGTTCGTTCCACAAAGAAACGATATTGTTCATTGGTTACCGATATGATATCAGAAACACCAATTCCACCAAGGCGGTTAAATGTACGGTTTAATAAACTTCCCGTTGGCTCAACCCACATAAATGGTTTTGGTCGCTTTGTTCGTGATACTGGCCAAAGGCGTGAGCCCACCCCACCAGACAAGATAACTGGAATAATTTTAGTCATAATTTAATATAAAATTTTATGCATTTATAAGCAAGTATTATTTATATAGTTACGACTTAAACAAATTTATTTTTTAAATACCAATATCTTTTGCCAATTCGCCTAATGCATTTACCATAATATTCTTGCAATTTTACCCAAGAACTACGCGTGTGTGGTTTGATTGTAATATCTTTATATTCACCATCTTCAAATACCTCATCAAGCAAGTTAGAAATGTATGGCATAAATTGATATTGTTCTAATATACGTTTTCTTGCCTCTTTAATTGCAGGCAATCTTTTTTCCCATTCATTATCACGGATTGCTTTTTGCATTGTTTCAATAGCTTGTTCTGGATTACGAATGTCAACTGCGATAAAAGATTCTTCTGGCAGATCTTCACTTATGTTTGGACATCCATGGTAAAATGGTAATCCATAACCCAACAGTACATCTGAAATCTTTTCTGTCCAAGCGTATGGTTCGCATATATTTTCAATTGCCATTACATATTTATATGGATAAATAGTTTCCCATTTTGTATCAATAGATTTAATGCCACTTCCCGATATATCAAACATATCAGGTTTGTATTTATCAACATAAGATTTAAAATGCATTCTGTACCAATGATTTGGCAATGCCATTTGATTTGATGTCATCCAAGACACCTTATCATCAAATTTTTTAGTTGGAATATCCATAGATTTTAATTCAGAATATGTTTTTTCCACATACCAAGGTTCGCACGCCTGTGATATTATTTGCTTATTTCCATTTTTATCACCCATATACGAACTTACAATACGGCAACATTCATCATTACCATTTACCATCCAATCGTGCCAATATGTAGCACCCAAATATGGTTCCATATGTAATGCAATAATATTATTTGTATTGCAATTTATTTCATACTTTGTATCAATTCGTCCAATTTTAATAACAGCATCAAATGAACCTTGATTATGATCTGTACTGAATATGTAATTATCCCACAAGCCATTACCATCCTGTGATTGTTTCAATATTTTATCTACAATCCATTCTTTTGACTGTTCATAGTCACCACCACTTATAATCAATATTTTTTTCATATTACCATCCACCGAAAAATCTTCTTTTAAAACTTATAGTTTTCCAATATTTTTTATAAATAAATCCTAATACTTTATTAAACACTTTTAAGAATATTATTTTTATATATTTTTTTTCTTGTTTAATAATTTTATCTTCAATGCAATTAATTAAAAACTGTTCTATTTTTTTTTCGGTTTGCTCATAAATTTCACTGTCTTTAAAGAATGGATTTGCATTTTTAATTTTTTCCATTGCAGTTTTATTATTTTCTAAATATTCAATATATTCCACAACCTTATTCATATTATTAAACTTTCTAGCATCAATAATTGCATCAGGGTTTACATAATCATATATTGAATTATCACCCCAGTAAATTGGAATTGAGCCAGCTTGCAGCGCCTGTATTACTTTTTCAGAAAACGAATATGGGCGCAATCCATTTTCAAAACATATAGTAAACTTATATCTTTTTAAAATATGTATCTTTTCTTCTTTCCAATGTAAATTTTGTGGAATGTCATTAAAGTCATTAATAGTTTTATTATTAAATAGTTTTCCAAAACTATCAACTTTCTTATAATTACTTAATAACTTAAAGAAATTATTTCTGTTTTTAGCATTTTTATTATTATAAATAAAATTACAAAATTCAGTCTTAGGAAATTTTTTATATTCAGAAGAGTTATTTTGATTAATAAATTCTTGAACAAATGGATAGAATGGAAAATTAGCCATCCTAAATGACTTACTATCATTTGCCGGCTTTGATGTTATCAAATAATCTGCATATAATGAATTTGGGAAATAATGTTCAGTTGCATAAAATATTAACTTAGCATTTAAATAATTTAAAAATTCATTACCAAATGATGAATAAATAACAACATCCGGATTATCGCCTACAATTTCTAATTTATAATTTTTAGATAAATTTTTATAAATTTCATCTTCTTTGCAATCAAACCCATCCCAAAAGTCACAAAATTTTATTTTTATTTTTTGCATTATTTACCCTCTACTTTTTCTGATACTTTAAGGCTAAATATTTTTTTAAATTGATAACAAACCCAATATAAAAATCCAAATTGTCCAAATCTTGATTTGTTGCCCTTACGACCAGACTCAATTAAAGAATTTTTAATTGCGGGATGTCTTACAATACGTGGATAAATCAATGCTGTATTCATACTGTCCAATTTAACATTCCAATCGGCAACCCAGCTAATTGGCAGAACCCTTTTATATAAATAATTAGCCATTTTATTATTTAAATAATATCCAGCCGTACTGTTTGGTGTTTTTGCCATTTTACATATATTATAATCTTTTAAAAATTTATCTTTACCAAACCTCATTGCACGACCATATAAATGATAAAGAAATATAAAATCATAATTCGATTTTTCACACAAGCTTTTATTAACCATTTCCGCAAAGTCTTTATCTAATATAACATCATCTTCTAAAACAATGGCATTTTTAATATTTTCTTGAACCATTTTTTTATAGACCATAGCATGACTTAATCCGCAACCAATCTCAGGATTTGAAATTTCCCTGCCCAATCGTATTTTGGCAAGTTTTCTGTCCACCATAGTTTCGTATTTTTTATTTAATTCTTTTCGCCCATCAACTGCATCAAAAAATTCAAATTGGATACCAAACTTCTTCATTTTACTGGCAATAATTTTTCTTCTTTGCTTGGCATCTTTTAAGCTTACTACAAATATTTTCATTATTTAAAAACCTTTAAGAACCTATATGGATTTTCTACGTTAGCTTTATCAAAGTATAGATCCTTTGTTTTTTCTGGAGCTTTTCTTATTTTTGTATTTTTATCAATCATGTCGCATAAATCGTCAAAATTATTTATTTTATGACCTTTGATTTTTTCAAGTTCTTCAGTATAAATATCTCTGTTATTATTAATATAATCATTTAAATCACCATGCATAAGTATAAGTTCTTTGTTCGCAACTAAACCATGATGGTACATTGATGAATAATCACTTATAATAACATCACTTAATCCGACACATAAAACACCGTCATAGGTTTTATCCAAAATTTTAACATTACCGTACTGTTCTTTTATATTTAACGAACACAAAGGATGCATTTTAATTAAAAATAACACATTTTTATTTTTACAAATTTGATTTAATTTTTTAATATCAAAATTTAAATTTTTTAAAAAATATGAACCGCTGTCACGGTATGTTGGGGCATACAAAAATGTTTTTGTATATTTCTTTGTTTCATTTTGTACTTTCTTTAATTGTTGATCTTTATTTATTTCTTGTTGCAATACTTTTTTATTAACTAGTGGCGAAATTGATGGTGTGCCCAATGGCTTAATCATTTCTGAATTCAATCGCCAAGCATTAGCTGTTACTGTGGCGTCATGTAAAGACCCCCCCGATTGAATAAAGTTATTACGATTAAAATAATTTCTTATTTTCTTAACAATACTCATCTTTTCTTCCAACGCATCGTATCCAATCTTTTTTAAATTAATACCATGATTAAAATCAACAAAAGTACATCCATTTACAAGAAGTTTACCTATAAAGCCACCATCGCTTAAAACATACTTTGCAAAAGTTATATAAAATTTAAAATTAATTTCACTTATTAAGTAAACCTTTATATTTGTATTATTTTTAAAAGATTTTTGTTGTTGAGGTGTTTCAACACCCCACACTATTTTTTTATTTGGAAATTTTTTCTGTATTTCCATAACTGCATATTTACAATTTCCAGTAAAGTTATTATGGCAATTTACCACAACAACTAAGTCATTATTACGGAATATCCTTCCGAATAATATCGCCCAAAAACTTAATATTATCTCTACTAAAAATTTAATCATTACTTACCTATTATAACTTTAATGAATTTATATCCACAATATAATATGGGCGCTCTATTCATCAACCTTTTTCATGAAAATATTTTTTGTTTCAACTGGCGTTAATGTTGGTCGACCAAGGTCTGGACGATTTCCTTTTGCCACACGAATTTCTAAGAATGCAGGTTTTGGTGCTGATTTAATTTCTGTCAATGCAGTTTTTAATTCATCTTCTGTGGCAACTGATTTTCCCCATTTGTACCCATTGCCTTTTGCCACATCAACTAAATCAATCTCAAAAGCCACTGTTGGTTGTCCGCCCACGCTGTCATGTGCACCATTATTTAAAACAACATGATTAATATCATAATCTTTATTAACCGATAATGCCCCCATATGCATTATTAATGCACCGTCACCATCAAGACACCAAACTGTCTTGTTTGTATTTGCTTGGGCAACCCCAACAGCAATTGATGAAGCATGCCCCATTCCACCAACACACAAGAAATCATTATTGTCATGCCCTTTGGCTTTTCTTACTTCAAATAATTCACGGCTTGGCATTCCCGTTGTGCCAACCACAACATCGTTTTCTGTTAAAGTATCAACAAAGTGTTCAATTGCATTTTCACGCGTCATATCATAACCATTTGAAGTGCTTTCTAGGCTATATTTTTCAAATGTTCCTTTTCGCACCAATATGGCAACTGGGCTAGATAATTTTTTAGTCTTTGCAACCATATCATTTAATACGGTTTTTATATCTGTATCTTTATCTATAACAACATAAGGTATTTCCATTGCATCTAGTATTTCACAAGTTAAGCGACCTTGTGTTTTATGTTGTGGCTCGTCTTTTAATTGTTCACCGTTTTCCATTTCGCCGCGCCAACCAATAATCATTAACATTGGTATCCCATACACATCTTTATCTGCCATTGATAAAATTGGATTTACAATATTTCCAAGACCTGAATTTTGCATATATATAACTGGTACTTTACCCGTTGCTAAATGATGTCCAATCGCCAAGCCAACTGACGAACCTTCATTAGCAGAAATAATATGATTATCTTTGTTATGTTCTGTGATGTATGCACATAAATCCTTTAACAAGCTGTCTGGAACGCCCGCATAAAAATCAACTTCTAAATTTTGTAAAGTTTCATATACTTCTTTTGGTGAAATCATATTTTTGTCCCTAATAATTGTTTAAATTTATCTAATTCAATTGAAGTTGGATTGTTGTTTAATCTTTGTATATTAACACTATCACATAAAATATCAACTTTATCTTGCGAATCAATCCCTATGTCCGACAATGAATTTTGAAGACCTGTCTTTGTTAAAAGACTTAATAAAAATTCAGGTAATTCATTTGTATTTATATTTAGCATTTCTGCAATATCATTACATTTTTGTTGCGCTGTATCATCATAATTAAGTGAATATTCCATTACATAGCCTAGCATTAAACAAACAGCATTGCCGTGTTCAACATTATACTTTTGCGTTAAGTGATATGAAAACGCATGGCCAGCAGTAGTTTTTGAAATATTAATAGCACGACCAGCTAAATATGAACCATATTGCATATTATCCATTGCTGTTTTATCACCATTAATTGCAGGTAATAAATTTTCATTTACAGTCTTAATTGCTTGTTTTGAAAATTCTTTGCTTTCATCTGTTGCACCACTTGCCCAGTAAGATTCAATACCTTGGCACAATGCATCAATACCAGATGTCTTTTTTATATTTTCAGGTGTTGTATAAGTAAGTGTTGGGTCAAGAAAAACTTCGCCTGGCAACAAAGAATTAAATGCCACAGAATATTTTTTACCCCCTTTATAAACAACAGCAAAGTGTGTTGCTTCACTTCCCGAACCAGATGTAGTCGGGGCAACCCACAATGGTGTCTTAATTGAATCAACATTATCCTGTAAGGTTTTTTCAAAATTGTTTATATCTTTTTCTGCAAAATATGTAGTTAATTTTGCAATATCAATTACTGAGCCACCACCAATTGCCAATATAATATCTGGATTAAAATTATTTAATAATTCAATACCAGCCGATATTTCTTCATATTTGGTGTTTTTACTGAAATCGTTATACACTGTATATTTGATATTACACTTATCCAATGCCGACTTAGCACCTGATTTTTCAAAAGAATTTTTACCCGTAACACACAAAATACGCTTTATATCTTTTTCTTCAATTACCTTAGATAGATTTTGATAAAAATCACCTTTATGAATTGATTGCATTTATATACCCTCTTCTGGAATAAGGGTTAATATTTTTTTAATTGATAAACATTTGTCGTCCGCTTCTTTTGAACGACCGTGCGTTAAAATGCTTTCTGCAACTTCTTGCATTGCTGGGAATGAAGCACGCAACATATGATTTGCATAAATAACAACATTTACGCCAGCTTCAATTAATTCAGCTTCGGTAATTGTGTTATAGCTACTTGGCACAACCACAACCGGTGTTGTTGAATCTTTACTACGGAATTTTGATAAGAATTCAAGTATTTCATCTGGTTCTTTGCGTGATGAATGAATCATAATTCCATCAACACCTGCCTCTACATAAGCAAATGCTCTTTTCAAAGCATCATCCATTCCCGCTTCTAAAATTAAGCTTTCAATTTTAGCAATTATCATAAAGTTTTCTGTTACTTGGGCTTTTTTACCAGCTTTAATTTTTTCGCTGAAGCCTTCAATAGTATCTTGGTCTTGTCCACCATCTGTACCAAATAAAGAATTTCTTTTATTCCCAACTTTATCTTCAATAATTACAGCTGAAACGCCAGTTCTTTCAAGTGTGCGAACCATAAACGGGAAGTGTTCCAATTTACCCCCGCTATCGCCATCATAAATCATTGGTTTTGTTGTTACTTCAAAAGTTTCATTAATATTATTAACACGACTTGTTAAATCAAGAACTTCTGTATCTGGTTTACCGCGAACCGTTGAATCAGTCAATGATGATGACCACATACCGTCAAAAGATTGTTTTTGACCATTAATTTCAACTTCTGTTTTTTCAGCAATTACCCCTGCCAAAGGACTGTGAACTTCAAGTATCCTAACAATAGGTTTTGCATCAATTAATCGGCGAAGCATTGATGCACGAACTGTTGGAGTTGTACCAATTTCTTTAACCGCTTTGTTTAATTGAGTTGACGAAATATTTGCCGTATATTCAGGCTCAACCAATTCCCCGCCCCATTGTTTCAAAGCATCAATTACCGCTTGGCGAGTTTTTGCCTGCCTACCAGTCTTCCAATCATCACCGTGAACAATATAGTCTGGTTTTAATTCTTTTAAATTCGGAACATAATCAAGTGTTGTTTGCGGAATAACAGATACAACGCCTTTTATATTTTCAACAACTGTCTTTCGTTGTTCGTAAGTCATAAATGGAAGTCTTTTGTATGAAGCAATTGCTTCGTCAGTTAGCACCCCAACTGTAACTTCACCAAGTTCTGCCGCTGTCTTTAAAATATTCATATGACCTTCGTGCATTAAATCAGCCGCCATACCAACATAAACTTTTTTCATTATTTTATTTCCTTTTTTATAATTATTTTATAGCATAAATATACTATAAAAACACTTTAAATATCCCTTACTAATAACAAATCATCTTCTGTTGTTATTTTAATGTTTTTCTTGTCCCCATTAACGATACATACATCTGTATCTTTAATATATTTTTTTACCAATGAAACATCGTCTGAAAATGATGCTTTATTATCAAATTTTTCATAGGCTGATTTTAACACATCGTATTTAAAACCTTGTGGGGTTTGCACCATTACAAAGTTATCCCTGTTTGGAATGTTTACAACTTTTTTACCTTTTATTTCATACAGAGTGTCCGTTGCTGGTAAAACAGTTGCAACACATTTATTTTTACTTAATGACTTGATACAGTTTTTAATTATTTCATCAGATACAAATGGTCTTGCACCATCGTGAATTAACACATTGTCATTATCGTCCGCCTTAATTGCCATAACGCCGTTATATGATGATTGTGAACGGGTTTCTTTGCCCCCTTCTACAACTTTACAAACCTTTGCAAAGTCACTGGCAATTTCTTTAGTCTGGGTCACATAATCACGGTTGGCAACAACAATGATTTTATCAATTATTTCACTGTCGTTAAATGCTTTGATTGTGTGCCATAAAATTGGGTCGCCACCAATTTTTACAAATTGCTTTGGTTTATCACTACCAAACCTTGAACCAAATCCACCAGATAATATAATTACATAATTCGTCATTGTTTATATGTCCTAATTTATTTTAATTGGTGTAATTGCTTTGTTGTTTTCAATTGTTTTTAACAATTTGTATTTTCCGTCTATTATATCCGCTTCAAATCCATCATCATTTGCCATTAAGCTATAATTTGGTTTTTGCCCTGAAAGACATGAAAATACTCGTGGGAACAAATTAACCGGTGTATAATTCTCCCTACCTAAATAAGCACATTCTTTTTCCCAATTAACGCCCAACATTATACTGTGATATTGTTTAATCCTATCTTCTTTAAAGTCCCCTAAACTTCTTCGTCCATGGTCAGATTGTAAGATAATAAAAGCGCTAGGATCTTTTTTCTTTATAAATTGTATTGTTTTTTTAATATCTTCATTTACACATTCCAATTGCAATTTATATCCATCAATCGTATCAATATCGCTAATATCTTTTTTAATGCATCCTTTAGACCCATCATGAGCTTGCTTGGAATGCAGATAAATAAATTTAGGATTATTATTAATTTTTATTTTTTTGATATTTTCTGAAAAATAAAGTTTTGATTCATCATTTTTTATATTAAAGAATTTTTCAAAATTTAAAAAGTTTAAAAATTCATACATAATATTAACTTTGTTGTGTAACACTCCATTTTTATTTTTTTGAATTTTATCAGTACTTTCAATATAAACATCATATCCATTTTCAATAAATGTTTTTACAACTTCATTATGTCCAGAACGGGTAATAAAATCACCATCAATATTATACCAAAGTTGAACTGGAATTTTCACTGTATCTAAATACTTTGGATAATTCATTGTAAATGCAAACCACATTGAATAAAATGTCCATTGATAATTGGAATGAGTATTATTTTGCATATAAAAACCTTGTTTTTTAAGCCAAATATCCATTTTTGAATTATTAATATTATACATATTTTTTATTGTATATGGTGAAGAATAGCTATCTGCCACTAGGTAATATACATTTGGTTTATTTTTAAAGTCATACTTGACATCAATTGAATTATATTCTTTAAGCAAAGCATCCTTTTTATAACTATTATTATATTCCTTAATCCCGATATTAAACACATTGACAGCCGTCATTACCAATATAAAAAATGTTATTACATCAATGACTTTATTTTTATATTTCTTTACTAAATAAATTATTATTCCTAATATGATAATGGTAATCAAATACCTAAATGATTTTAAGAAAAACAAAGGATAAATAAATACTTGTGAAAAAACAGAGACGTACATAAATGAAAAAGAAATATTATAAGTTAATACCATTTTTTCAATTAATGACAACCAGACTGCATAAGCAACCATATACCCCAAAATCCAAAATACAAAACTGTAAGTAATGTTTTCAATTAAAAAGTGATTAGTTTTCAATAAAGTATGATCTTCAACACCTAAAAATGCAGTGACAGCAAAGAATATTATAGCAAATGATATTTTAATATTTTTTTTATAATTCATTATTTTTTAATCCAGTTTAAATGAGAACTTACCATATCGTCTAAATCATATTGTGCAACAAAGCCAAGTTTTTCTTTCGCAATATCACACGATGCATAACAAGTACCAACATCACCTTCACGACGCGGACAGATTTCATAAGGAACTTTATTACCACTTATTTTTTCAAATGACTTTATCATTTCTAAAACAGAATACCCCTTACCCGTGCCAAGGTTAATCCCATCACAAGTTAAGCTATCAATTTTTTCAAGGGCTTTGATATGGCCGTCAATTAAATCCATTATATGAATATAATCACGCACACCTGTTCCATCAGGCGTATCATAATCATTGCCGAACACCTTAACCATACCCAATTCACCAATTGTAACTTTACCCACAAACGGGGCAAGATTATTTGGTATTCCATCTGGGTCTTCACCAATCAAACCGCTTGAATGGGCGCCAACTGGATTAAAGTATCTTAATATGGCAATGTTATATAAATTATCGTCTTCGTATAACGCCCTTAGGATTTCTTCACAAGCAATCTTTGTTTCCCCATAAGGGTTGGTTGCCGATAGTGAATGTTCTTCGTCAATTGGTAAATATTCAGGGTCACCATAAACCGTTGCCGATGATGAAAATACAATGTTTTTACAATTATTATTTTCCATTACTTGTAAAACATTTTCCAAACCACCAATATTATTTTCATAATACAATTCTGGTTTTTCGGTGCTTTCACCCACCGCCTTTAAAGCAGCGAAATGAATTACCGCATCAATTTTATTTTCTTTAAATACGGTTTCAAGTTTTTCATCACATACATCAACTTCATAAAATTTAAAATCTTTGTTTGTGATTGTTTTTATATTGTCTAGCACTTCTTTCTTTGAATTAACAAAGTTATCAACAATAACAACATTGTAATTATTATTTAATAATTCAACCGCCATATGTGAACCGATATATCCAGCACCACCTGTTAATAATATTGTCTTAGCCATTGTTAATCACCCCAACTAATTCATTCATTTCAAATGGTGTGGCAATTACTTGATTACCACTTTGCAATGTTAATTCATTGCCATTCCAATCAGCAATATATCCACCTGCATTTTTTATAATTGGAACCAGTGGTAAAAAGTCATAAGGCTTTAAATCAGATTCCATAACAATCAAATTATCCCCCGCTGTCATTCGGCAATAATTGTATGCATCACCGCCAACTTTTGCACCTTGTGTAAATGCGGTTATTTTTTCAACTGTTTTAAATTCATCCGCTGTGAACATTTCTGATAATGAATATGAAACTTTACAATCGGATAAATTATGCACACCAACTGTTGTTTCAATTTCATTTACAAATGTTTTATTGTCATAGGCAATATATCGTTGTGATTTTGCAGGAAACCCAATACCCGATAATATCGGTTTATCGTTATGCAATAAACAAACCATATTGGCAAATGTATCAATGCCATTAATAAATGCCCTTGTGCCATCAATCGGATCAATTATCCAAGTGTATTCAGCCCCTTCATTTTCACAGCCGAATTCTTCGCCAATAATACCGTGTTCTGGGTATGATTGTTTAATCAATCCACGAATTACTGTTTCCGCATCTTTATCTGCTTTTGAAACGGGGCTGTCATCCGCCTTTGTTTCAATATGCAAATTATCCGAATTAAAGTAATTTAATGTGATATCACCCGCCGCATCAAGCAATGTATTTATAAAGTTTTTATCCATAGGGGAAAATATAACAGTAAACGATTGAAAAATCCATAAAAAACACATATATATACTGTTATGAATGTACAAAAATTAAACATTGATATTGGTGGGATTGAATGGTTGGAATCTGAAAATGTTTCCGACTATGAAGCTTGTATAAAATTTATGGAAGACCGCGCAATTGCAATTCGTAATAATGAAGCAAATGAATGCGTGTGGTTTGTGGAACATACCCCACTTTATACAGCCGGCACTTCGGCACAAGACAATGATTTAATCAGCAATAACTTCCCTGTATTTAAAACGGGGCGTGGTGGGCAATATACATATCACGGCACGGGGCAAAGAACAATTTACCTTATGCTTGATTTACAAAAAAGAAAATTGGGGATAAAAGAATATGTAACCCAGCTGGAACAATGGGTAATTGATACACTGGCTGAATTTGGCATTAAGGGCGAACGCCGTTGTGGTCGCGTTGGCATTTGGGTTGATAATGGCAATGGCACAGAAGACAAAGTATGTGCAATCGGCGTAAGGGTTAAAAAATGGGTATCATACTTTGGTATTGCATTTAATATTAATCCCGATTTAAGTCATTACAATGGTATTATCCCCTGTGGAATTAGCGACAATAATTTTGGGGTTGGAAGCCTTGAGAAACTAGGAATTAATTCAAATAAAAAAGGCGTTGACGATACATTCATCAACACCTTTAATAAGAATTTTCCAAAACCTTAGTATTTATAAATTATACCCATTGTTTTGTAAGCAACTGTTGAAGATACATACAACATAATATCATTTGGTAATGTGAAGTACATAAATTTTTCATTAGTCCAAGGTCTTTCATCAACTGGACCTGATAAACCCTGTGCGCGTTTTACTTCAAGTTCAACATTTTTTAATACGCCTGTTCTTGCAATCGCACCTTTAAGCATTTTATCAAGGTTAATACGGTAATAAATAGCGTGTTCACGCGAATTTTCATATTTTCCAGACAAGCCTTTTAATTTATTTTCATCT
>JBMZFW010000024.1:0-16956 GCA_049615605.1 Alphaproteobacteria bacterium
AATGTTGGACGGACTAAGTCATTCATTGCCACATCGCCAAGAACAAATGTTTTTACATCGTTTGATTTTACATTTTCCACACGACCAATTAATGCACCCGCATTACCGACAAGCCATCTGCCTGGTTCAAAGTGTAAATCAAGGTTTAAATGTCCAACCGTATCATTAACCATTTTTGCATATTCATTTACATCAGGCGGAGTATCAGATTTTTCATAACAAATACCCAAACCGCCACCAAGGTCAAGACGCTTTAATTGTGTACCACTTGCAATTAAAGTTTCTGCAAGTTCGGCAACTTTTTTATACGATTCAACAAATGGTTCCGCCGACATTAATTGTGAACCGATGTGAACGGAAATGCTTACTGGATTAATGTTATCCATTGCGTTCATTTGTTTATATAATTCAGGGGCAAGTTCAATATCAATTCCGAACTTGTCCGTTTTCTTACCTGTTGAAATTTTATCGTGCGTGCCCGCATCAACATTTGGGTTTACCCTTAGGGCAACTGGGGCAACTTTGCCCAGTTCTTTTGCCACATCGTTTAATTGATGGATTTCTTCCACCGATTCAACATTGATTTGCAAAATACCCGCATTTAATGCATCGGCTAGTTCGCTGTCTGATTTTGCAACCCCAGAAAAGATAATTTTATCAGGCGAAACACCCGCTTTAATCGCCCTTTGTAATTCGCCACCAGAAACAATATCCATACCGCAACCTGCTTTGGCAAGTCCCGTTAAAATTGCTTGGTTTGAATTTGATTTCATTGCAAAGTGGGCAACGCATTTACCATCAAATGCATTCATAAAGCTATTGTAATTATCAATGATATGGTCATTGTTATAAACATATAATGGTGTGCCATATTTTTCAGCCAAGGATTGTAAATCAATCCCACCCGTTGATAGCTTTCCGCCGTTATAATTAAATACAGTTGTTGACATAATTATTCCTTAACAATCACCCGCATTATCGGTTGTATCAAGACAAGTCGGCGTTTGTGTATCACCAATACCAATATCCATCTTTGCCATTTTTCCGCACGCAGAAATGGCAAAACCAACCAACAATAATGCGATTAACTTTTTCATTATTTTTTCTTACCTAAAAATCTTGTTCTTGCACGCTTACACGCCGAAACCACATTCTTTGGTGCAGTACCGCCAAATGATGTTCTTGATTTAACCGATGATTCAACCGACAGGACTTCAAATATATCTTTCTTAATTTTCTTTTCCACCGTTTGCATTTCAGCCAATGATAAATCAGATAATTCCACACCTTTTTTATCGGCAATTGCAACAATTTCACCCGTAATATGGTGTGCATTTCTAAATGGAATATTAAGCACCCTTACCAAATAATCCGCCAAGTCAGTTGCCGTTGGGAAACCGTTTACAAGGGCTGACCTCATTTGTTTTTTGTTTGCCTTTAAGTCCTTAACCATACCCGCCGTTGCCATAATCGCAAGTGCAAGATTATCGGCTGCATCAAATGTTGCTTCTTTGTCTTCTTGCATATCCTTGCCATAAGTCATAGGTAAGCCCTTCATAACAATAAGCAAGCTGTTTAACGCACCAATAATACGACCCGGTTTTGCACGCACAAGTTCCGCCGCGTCTGGGTTTTTCTTTTGTGGCATAATTGATGAACCCGTTGTGAATTTATCACTTAGGGTAATAAAGTTAAATTCAGACGAACACCAAATAACAATTTCTTCCGCCAGTCTTGATAAATGAACCGCACAGATTGAAGCAGTTGATAAAAATTCCAATGCAAAGTCACGGCTTGCCACGCTGTCCATTGAATTTTCAGTCGGTCTGTCAAAACCAAGTGCTTTTGCAGTTTTTTTACGATTAATCGGGAATGAAGTCCCCGCAAGTGCCGCCGCACCAAGTGGGCATTCGTTTAATCTTTTACGGCAATCTTCAAACCTTGATAAATCACGCCCAATCATTTCCACATACGCAAGTAAGTGGTGACCAAATGTAATTGGTTGTGCTGTTTGCAGGTGTGTATAACCAGGCATAACAACATCGGCATTTTTTTCCGCCTTGTTGATTAATTCTTTAATTAATTGTCTAAGTGCAATTGTTGTATCATCAATAGCATCACGCACCCATAAACGGAAATCCGTTGCCACTTGGTCATTTCTTGACCTGCCTGTGTGTAATCTGCCACCTGCATCACCAATGATATCTTTTAACCTTGATTCAATATTCATATGAATATCTTCAAGTGCAGTTGAAAATTTAAACTTGCCACTTTCAATTTCAGATTCAATTTTAGTTAAGCCTTTGATAATTGAAGCACAATCTTTTTTCGTGATAATACCATTTTCGGCAAGCATAGTTGCATGCGCAATTGAACCAGCAATGTCTTGTTTATACATACGCTTGTCAAAACCAATTGAAGCATTGATTTCTTCCATTATTGCCGATGGTCCATTTGAAAAACGACCGCCCCACATTTTATTTGCCATAATATTATCCTTTTAAATTTAATAAGGATAATCCTACAATATTAACAAAAAAAATGGAATTAAAAAATGCTAGTGCGGGCAATTACGACAAGGTTCTTAACATATTCCACTGTTAATATAAATAAAGTGCCTGGATATAAATACCATTCATTTACTTTAATGTTCTTATTATCAACTGGATATGGAATGATTTTTACATTCGGTAAACGGTGTCTTACTTCACGAATTGAGCGGGGCATATGGAATGAATTTGTAATTAAATAAATTGATTTATAGTTGTTTTTATTTATAAATTCCGCAACTTCCAAACCATTATCAAATGTGGTTTGCGCTTGGTATCCCAAAACAATTTTATTATATGCGGATTTATTTTGTTTTACTTCTTTCATTAATCGGCGAATGGCAAAAGATTTATGCACGCCCGATATAAATAACTTTTTTACCTTGCCTGTTTTTAAAATTTCAATACCTTTATCCATTCGTCCCGCACCGCCCGTTAATACGACCGCCACATCAACGCTTGTTAATTTAGGTTGTTTGTATTTTTGGATTTCCGCAATAAAGCCAATCAAACCAAAGATTAACACGACGCTAGATAGTGATATTAAATAGAAAATTTTTCGCATTGATTATTAAATATTATAAAATCTTTTTTGCAATGTCATCTTTACCGTAAGGAAGCTGGCAACATAACTTAACGCAAATATAACTGGAATTATTAATGCCATAATAAGCCAGTATGAAAATTCAACGTCCATGTATATATCATTCATAACAAATAATAAATTAAACACCCCGTATGCAATTACAAAGCCAATAGCCGATGCTTTAAGGGCAATGTTTACCGAACTTATGATAAAGTCCCTTGCAATAAATTTATCAGTTGCACCCATTAAAATAAGCATATTTAATGTATTAATATTCATAAGCATTAATCCACGGGTAAAGGCAATTATCACAACGCCTGTTGAAATCAATATTAATAATATTAATGTGTATATCATGTTGTTTACAGTTGATGTGATACTTTCAACTTTGCTTCGCCACACACCATAATCATCAATTATAATATTTTCTGATATTTGTGATATTTCGCTTTTTAAATCTTCAATATCAATTTCAGCCGCGGCGTCAAATTCAACATTAATTAAAGTTGGAATTGGAAGTGCGGTTTTATCAATACCATTGCCAAACCAAGGGGTAAGGATTTCAATTACTTCATCATCGCTAACTTTGTTTGCGGATTTAACCCCCGCTGTTTGATTCAATATTACCAATGCACGATCAACAATGTCTTTGTGGGTGGTTGCGTCAAAATTATCATCTTTTAATATTTGAATAGACATTGAATTTTCAATGCCATCAGACCACTTTTTACCCGCCGTATCAATTACTTTACCGATTGATAAAAATAATACAGCCAAAAACACCATAAACCCAACAAGGAATGGCATAAAGCGTGAAAAGCTGTTCTTTTCCAATGGAACGATTGGTGAAGCCATTATTCATTCCCCTTTAATATTACCGAACCATTACTTAAATGTAATTCAGGATACTTTTTTGAATTAACCAATTCTTGGTTATGGGTTGCCATTATAACCGTTGTACCGCTGTGGTGTAATTGTTCAAACAGCGATATAATTCGTTTTGCCGCCAAGTCATCAACCGAACCAGTTGGTTCATCGGCTAGTATAATCTTAGGGTTGGTAATTACCGAACGGGCAATTGAAATTCGTTGCTGTTGACCGCCTGATAATGTATCTGGATAAGTATTAATGAAATCAATCATACCAACCCATTTCACCATTTGGTGTACTTTCTTTTCAATTACATCTTCGTCTTCACCTTTAATACGAAGCGGTAATGCCACATTATCATATACAGTTAAATGTGGTAATAATTTGTAATCTTGGAAAACAACAGAAATATTTTGGC
The DNA here is from genome assembly GCA_049615605.1 of Alphaproteobacteria bacterium. Lineage (GTDB taxonomy): Bacteria > Pseudomonadota > Alphaproteobacteria > JAQWUY01 > JAQWUY01 > JAQWUY01. Next base: position 4,424 of record JBMZFW010000024.1, read on the forward strand.
GGATTAACGCAATTTCATCACGGCTGTATGAATGAACGCTTCTGCCGAAAACATGTGCTTCGCCGTGGCTTGGGAAAGCCCCTAGATACATTAGCTTTAATAGGCTAGTCTTACCCGCACCCGATTTTCCAGTTAAGAAATAAAACCCGCCTTTTTGAATGTCCAAGCTAACATTGCTAAGGATTAAAGGGGAATTTCCATAACGGAATTCAAGGTTATGAAATTTGATTATTGATTTTTTAAGCGTTGTCATATAAGAATTATAGAGAGTTATAACAAAAATAACAAGACCACATTTAAGATATTTTAAAAAAAAATTAAAATAAATATTTTTAGGATTTAAAATGATAACTACATGTCCTGCATGTTCGACAAAATACAGACAAACCGAAACCGTTGAAATGGGTGATGCGGTTGAATGTTCTGTGTGTCATTATGATTGGATTGTTTCTGAACTTAATACCAGTGGCAAGAAAAAGAATGCTTCAATTGATAAAATTAATCAAAAGCTAAAAGAGATATCGGCAAATCAAAAAAGGGTTAATTCAACCACATCATTTATTCTTGGGTCTGTTGCAATTATATTGCTTGTAATTGTATTTGCAAAAAACAAAATTGCCGATACTTTCCCTGCAATGAAAACCTTTTATGCCAAGTTTGGATTAATTACAGAAACAAAACAAAACAAAGTATTTATATTTTTATCAAACAGTACATACCAAGTTAAAAATGGTAAAAACACTATCGTCATAAGCGGTGCTGTAAGAAACATACACGATAAAGCATTATCAAAACCAGAAATCATTGTTGAATTACTTGACCTTAACAACAAAATTGTTGAAACAAGGTCATTTAAATTAAGTGCTAAGCTTAATGTAAAAGAAGCAAAAGTATTTAAATTTAAAATAGAACAGCCCCCTATTACAGCAGTTGATGTAAGATTAAAATTTAAAAATAACTAAGCTTTCTTGATTTATTTCACATTTTAATGTAAAAGACTTATTAAATAAACTCATATTATATATAAGGAATAAGAAAATGGCAGGTCACTCTAAATGGGCAAACATTCAACACCGCAAAGGTGCACAGGATAAAAAACGCGCAGGTTTATTTGCAAAACTAGCAAAAGAAATTTATGTTGCAGCAAAAATGGGTGGTGGCGATGTTGATTCAAATCCAAGATTACGCCTTGCAATTACAACAGCCCGTGGTCTTTCAATGCCAAAAGATAACATTGAACGCGCTATTAAAAAAGGTACTGGCGAAGGTAATGACGGTACAAGCTTTGAAGAAATCCGTTACGAAGGCTATGGTACTGATGGTATTGCCGTTATTGTTGAAACAATGACTGACAACCGCAACCGTACGGCTAGTGAAGTTCGTTCAACATTTACAAAGTATGGTGGCAACCTTGGTGAAACTGGTTCAGTATCATTCAGCTTTAACCAACTTGGCGAAATCACACTTGAAGTTGGCGTTGCTGATGAAGAAACAATGCTAGAAGCGGTAATGGAAGCAGGCGGTATGGATGTTCAAACAACTGATGAATTACATATTGTCACTTGTGAAATGACTGATTTACACACTGTATCAACCGCACTTACAGAAAAGTTTGGTGATGTAAAATCAGCAAAGATTATTTGGGAACCAACAAATATGATTGAATTGGGTCTGGAACAAGCAGAAAAAATTATGAAATTAATTGATGTTCTTGAAGACCTTGACGATGTGCAATCTGTATACACAAATATGGATGTATCTGACGAAGTTGCAGAACAGTTATAATAAACTAAAAGGGGAAATAAAATGACAAAAATTATTGATGGCAAAGCATTTGCAGCAAACTTACGCGAAAACATTAAAACTGCGGTTGAAGAAGTAAAATCAACACACGGTATCACACCGGGTCTTGCGGTTGTACTTGTTGGCGAAGACCCTGCATCAAAAGTATATGTAAATTCAAAAGCAAAACAAACTGTTGAATGCGGTATGGAATCTTTTGAATATAAATTACCTGCTGAAACTAGTGAAGCAGATGTACTTGCAAAAGTAGAAGAATTAAACAATAACCCTGCGGTAAACGGTATTTTAGTTCAATTACCATTACCAGACCACATTGACGAAGAAAAAGTAATCAATGCAATCGCTGTTGAAAAAGATGTTGATGGTTTCCAAATCGTAAACTCTGGTCAACTTGCAACAGGTACGGGCAACCCATTAATCGCATGTACGCCTTATGGTTGCTTAATGATGTTACAAGACAAATACGGCAAAGACTTATCTGGTCTTAATGCGGTTGTTGTTGGTCGTTCAAACATTGTTGGTAAACCAATGGCACAATTATTACTTGATGCGAATGCAACGATTACTGTTGTTCACTCACGCACAAAAAATATTGAAGAAATTACAAAGCAAGCTGATATCGTTGTGGCAGCCGTTGGTCGTCCAGAAATGGTAAAAGCAAGCTGGATTAAAGAAGGCGCAACAATCATTGATGTTGGTATTAACCGCATTGAAGTTGATGGCAAAGGTAAATTAGTTGGCGATGTTGATTACAATGATGTATTTGACAAATGTGGTGCAATCACACCAGTACCGGGTGGTGTTGGTCCAATGACTATTGCTGTATTATTACACAATTCTATTGTGGCGGCGTGCCGTCAAAATGGTAAAGATGTTCCATCAATACTAGACAGATACAGCAGATTTTAATATCTGATATGTATTAAAAAAAGCCCCGCTTAATGCGGGGTTTTTTGTTATTTGTTTAAACACATATAATAAAATTTTAAAATCTATTTTATATAAAGTTGAAGTATACCCATACAAGTGCCATCTTTAAGCCTTGTAATGTAAGTAAAATTATTACTGGGGAAAAATCCAAACCAAAAAAGCTTGGTATTACCGTTCTTACGGATTCAAATACTGGTTCTGTTAACCTTCTTATAATCATAACAATCTTGTATATGATTTTATTTGATAAGGAAATTATATTAAAACCAATCAGCCACGATACAATAACCGATGCAAATATTACATAGGTATAAATATCAATCGCCTTGTATAAGAAAAAAATAATATAGTCCATTGATAAAAGGTATCACAATTTAATTTGAAAAAACATTAATTTATTAGTATAATGAAAAAATCATAAATTTTGAATTTTAAGGAGTATCAAATGACTAAATTAATGGAAGGTAAACGCGGTGTAATTATGGGGCTTGCAAATGACAAGTCTATTGCTTGGGGTATTGCAAAAACACTTGCAGATCAAGGGGCTGAAATCGCACTTACTTATCAAGGTGAAACACTGTTAAAGCGTGTTGAACCACTTGCTAGCGAATTGGGTTGTGTTAAATCAATCCAAGAATGTGATGTAACAGACCAAGCAAGCATTGATACGGCATTTGATGCAATTGAAAAAGATATGGGTAAAATTGATTTCCTTATCCATGCTATTGGTTTTTCAAACAAAGACGAATTACAAGGTAAATACCTTAACACAACGCGTGATAACTTCCTTATGACTATGGATATTTCGTGTTTCAGTTTCACTGCTGTTTGTAATCGTGCTTATAAAATGATGAACGATGGTGGTTCGGCAATTACCCTTACTTACCTTGGTTCGGAAAAATACATTCCAAATTACAATGTAATGGGTGTTGCAAAGGCTGCACTTGAAGCATCGGTTAGATACTTAGCCGTTGATATGGGTGATAAAGGTATCCGTGTTAATTCATTATCAGCTGGTCCAATTCGTACACTTGCCGCATCGGGTATTGGTGATTTCCGCACAATGTTAAGATGGAATGAACTGGGTGCACCAATGGGTCGTAATATGGATATTTGGGATATTGGTAAATCAGCCCTATATCTGGTTAGTGATTTAAGTTCTGGTGTAAGCGGTGAATTACACTATGTTGATGGTGGTTATAATATGGTTGGTATGCCAAAGCTTGATAACGCGGGTGAACTAGCCGAAGTATTACAATCAATCGCAGATAAAAAGTAAAGGTTTATTATGGCTGGAAATTCTTTTGGTGATTTATTTAAATTTACAACTTGGGGCGAAAGTCACGGTCCTGCTATCGGCGTTGTCGTTGATGGTGTACCGTCACTTATTGATTTAAGCGAAAAAGATATTCAGCCATTCCTTGATAAACGAAAGCCCGGTACTTCAAAGCATACAACACAACGCAAAGAAGCCGACAAGGTTAAAATCTTATCTGGTGTATACAAAGGTAAAACAACTGGCACACCAATTTCAATGATGATTGAAAATACCGACCAAAGGTCAAAAGATTATTCGGAAATTGAAAAAACATTCCGTCCGGGACACGCGGACTTTACCTATATGGAAAAGTATGGCATTCGTGACCCAAGGGGTGGCGGTCGTTCTTCTGCCCGTGAAACAGCAAACCGTGTGGCAGCGGGTGCGGTTGCAAGAAAAGTTCTTGAAAACATTCTTGGTAAAAAAGTTAAAATCCGTGGTGCAATGGTACAAATGGGTGAAATTGGTTTAGTTGACGAAAAATGGTCGTGGGCGGAAATTGAAAAAAATGATTTCTTCTGCCCTAGCAAAAAAACGGTTAGCGAATGGGAAGACTATTTAAAAGTAATTCGTAAAAACGGTTCATCTGTTGGTGCTGTGTTGGAAGTCCACGCAAGCGGAATCCCAGCGGGACTTGGCGAACCAGTTTACGATAAGCTTGATGCGGATTTGGCAAAAGCCTTTATGTCAATCAACGCGGTAAAAGGTGTTGAAATTGGTGCGGGCTTTGAAAGTGCATTCTTAACTGGTGAAGAAAATGCCGATGAAATCCGCAAAGACAAAAAATTCTTATCAAATAATGCGGGTGGTATACTTGGTGGCATTTCAACAGGACAAGATATTGTTGTAAGATTTGCGGTTAAACCGACTAGCTCAATCCTTACGCCAAAGAAATCAATTACCACAACGAACAAAGAAATTGATGTTCGCACCAAAGGACGCCACGACCCGTGCGTTGGTATTCGTGCTGTGCCTGTGGGTGAAGCGATGATGGCAATTGTACTTGCTGACCATTTGCTACGCCATCGCGGAATTTATTTGTAATTAAATATATTTTAAATCTGTTATTATCTTCATGGAAAAAATCTAAACTAGGAAATCTAGTCGTCGATTTTCCCCATTTGATACTAACATTTTAAAATATATTTATGAGGTTTTTAATCTATTTACTTAAATTTGTTTACGTTATTTTTTAGGCTATTTAGTTAAACTTTTCTTATCTTGTGAATGCATCATATTTAATAAGATATTTTGAAATTGTGATAATTCGTCTTTATCATCAAATACTTTTCGCAAGTATTGTGCTTGGGCATTTGTTAATTTCTTTTCCAATGCCACACCCTTTTCCGTTAAGCGAAGTAATTTTTTTCTTTTGTCTTTTTTATCGGTAATTTGTTCAATAAATTCATCGTATATAAGTGTACTTAACACACGGTTTAATGATTGCTTTGTAATCTTTAAAGTTTTCATTAAGTCGCTAAATATAATATTTGGATTACGACCAACAAAATAAATTGCACGGTGGTGTGCCCTGCCTAAATCGTGTTTTACCAATACTTCATCGGCAACGCCAGTAAATCCACGATATGCAAAGTACAACATTTCAATGGTTTTACGAATTTCTGGTGAATCTTTTTTTATGTCAGTCATATTGACATATATATCATATTACCATACTATTTTAAAATAGTTTTTATAAAGTAAAAGTTTAAGCAAGGCAAAATATTATGACAATGGATAATCGTGACGGTTTTATTTGGGTAAATGGTGAAATGATTGAATGGCGTGATGCAAAGGTTCATTCATTAACCCACGGGCTTCATTATGCGTCTTCTGTATTTGAAGGGGAACGCGCATACAGTGGTAAAATCTTTAAATCAAAACAGCACTCTGAACGATTATTAAAATCTGCACAAATGTTGGACTTTGAAATTCCATATACTGTTGATGAATTAGAAATTGCAAAATACGAAGTAATGAAAGCTAATAACTTAACTGATTGTTATTTACGCCCATTTGCATTCTTGGGTTCTGATGCACTTGGACTGCAAGGTACTGGTATTGGGGTTAACACCGTAATATCTGCCTGGGAATGGGGTTCATATTTTGGCGGTGATAAAATGAAAGGCTTAGACTTTACAATGGCCCAATATAACCGCCCATCGCCAACAACCGCACCAACACAAGCAAAAGCTGCTGGTCTTTATATGATTTGTACAATTGAAAAAAACAAAGCAACAAAGGATGGATTTGACGATGCATTAATGCTTGATTATCGTGGATTTATTGCAGAAGCAACAGCGGCAAATATATTCTTTGTTATGAATAATGAAATACACACACCAAAACCAGATTGTTTCTTAAACGGAATTACTCGTCTAACTGCTATTGAAATGGCAAAAAGTTTTGGTATGAAAGTTGTTGAAAGGCACATTAAACCAGAAGAAATGGCAAATGCAAGCGAATGCTTTGTAACTGGCACGGCTGCTGAAATTATGCCTGTTGCATCAATTGGTGATTATTCATTTAACCCAGGTGAAATTTGCCAAAAATTTATTGCGGAATATGACCGATTGGTAGGCAAATAATGATTGGAAAAATTCTTGTACTAACATTTATCTTATTATTGGTAATATTAGTATTTAAAAATATTAATAAAAATAATAAATCATCAAAGCAAAATGATGACATTGTTGATTTAGAAAAAGATAAAGACGGTAAATATAAATCTAAATCAGATAAAGAAACTAAAAAGTAATCCAGCTCGGTTTATTCCTTTTGGTATATCTTAAAATATCTGATTTTTCGCATATATAGTAATTTCTATAAGCATTAATTACCGATGCAAGGTCGTCATCCGATTTTGGTTTAATATGGTATTGTTCTGGCATACACTGTTCTGGTAAGCTATGAAACTTTGTTGTAGCAACTTTATAGGTTGTTCTTGCACGATTGATATTTGCTGGTGGATTTTTTAAATATTCAAGTAACCTTGATGTTTTATGCTGTTTTTTGTATCTGTATGTATATTCAGAAATAGACTCAATCAACATATTATAAACAATATTATAATGACTAATATGGGAAGTTGTCCAAACAACACACGGATGATTTTTATGGGTTGGTTTATAAATATTATCACGAATTAAACAATTATCACCATCAACAATAATATGACTAGTGGACAATATTTGTGCATATTCCAATATCATTTTTACCACGTGTTTATCACAGTGTGCTTTAATTGATTTTTTTATATTAGTGTCTAGAAAAAATATATTCATTTAAAAATCCGTTGAATAACTCTTTAAAATTTTCTCTTGCTTTTTGTATTCAGGCATTACAACAGAAACAGCATCCCAAAATGATTTTTGATGGTGTGGGTGTTTTTGATGGCACAGTTCGTGCACAATTACATAATCAATACATTCCATTGGCGTTTTAATAAGGGCAATATTTAAGTTCATATTCCCCGCTGATGACATTGAACCCCAACGGGTTGCCATTTGTTTAATCACAAGTCTTGTTTTAATTGATGCCCCATCAACAAATGGTATCCAATATTCCATTCGCTCGGCAAATATTTTTTTTGCCTGTTTGCGGTAAAAAGATTTCAACCCTAATTTTATATCAAGTTCGCCGGTGCCTTTGATATGAATTTCATTGCCGATTATTTCAACTTCTTTTGTTTGTTTTTCATTTAATTTAATTGTGTAATCAAGTCCTAAATATTTTGCGGTTTCGTTTTCCACATAACTGGTGCTGTTTTTTTCATACCTTATTTTTTGTAAATCAACTTTGTTATTAATCCAAACAAGATTGCTTTCCGCAAATTTTTTAAGGGTGCGTTTAAATGAAAACTTTGGGCTGTGAATTATAATATCACCATTTGATTGAATTGATATGGAGACCGTCCTGCGATTGGTGCGTTTGACCAAACAGTCATAGGTATTCACCCCATCGGTAATTGATATTATTTCAGGTTCATTATTCTTTTTAAACATAAGTATATAATAATATATTTTTAGATAGATAAAAAGAATATAAAGACTGCATTAAATGTTTAACACACTGAATGATTTTAAATATATCTTACAAGAACAAGAATAAATTAAACTATCTTACTTGAACAAGAATAGTTCTATTGAGATTAGTATTAAAAAAGGGAATGCGAAGACTACATACGGTAGTTAAGCATTCCCTTTTGCAAATAATAAGCCAATAGAACTATTCTTGTCCAGTGCGAGAGCCTACAAATTCGTCAATCATAAACAGACCCTGACCCGCAGTACCGATAACGGCGATTTTACCAACGATTTCTGTTGCTAGTGCTTCTTCTTCGCGTTGTTCGTCAATGAACCATTGCAGGAATGAAAATGTTGCAAGGTCTTTTTTACCCCAAGCTGAATGAGCAATTTTGTGAATTGAATCTGTTACAGATTTTTCTTCTTCGTATACTTGATCAAATAATTCTTTGATGTCTTTGTATTTTGTGCGTGGTGATTTAATGTTACCAATGCTTGGTTCCCCACCGCGTTCAAGAATGTAATCAAATATTTTACGACCGTGTTGCTTTTCTTCTTCAGCGTGTTCGTAAAGGAATTTTGCACAACCTGTTAAGTCGCGTGCTTCCGCCCATGCACCCATTTGCAAGTAAATGCTTGATGCTTGGAATTCCATATTCATTTGTTCGTTTAACATTTTTAATACTGTTTTATCTAGTCTCATAATAATTATCCTTATTTAATTTGTATATGTATATTATAACACAAAACATAATATTTTGTAATTCATTAAATCGTTTTAAAACAGTAAGTTATAAGGATATAGTACTATTATCTTATTTATTTAGAAGCCTAAGGAAGTCTTCTTGTAATGCGTCATTGCTGGCAATAATCCATTTTGTTTGGTTGCCATCGCCATCACATTTATAAGTACGGTTTTGTTCGTCAAATACAAAACCACCAGCTTCGCGAACTAATAACATTCCGCCTTCAATATCCCACGGATTTAATCCGTATTCAAAGAAACCTTCATAACGACCCGCTGCAACATAAGCAAGGTCAAGCGTTGCCGCACCGTATCTGCGTATACCAGCAGTTTCTTTCATCACATTACCCAGTCTTTTAAGGTATTCTTCGTGTTTGTGTTCGTTAATACCAAGGAACGGGATACCAGTTGCAAAAATTGATTCCGATAACTTTGAACGACCAGAAACGCGAAGTCTTTGGTTGTTTAAATAAGCACCGCCACCTTTTTCCGCAGAAAATAATTCGTCTTTAATAGGGTCATAAATAACCGTTGCTTGTGTTTCACCCATATATTGGTATGAAATATGAACCGACCAATGTGGTAATGCGTGTAAAAAGTTTGTTGTGCCGTCCAATGGGTCAACCACAAAACGGTGTGGGCTGTCTTCACCAGATGTGCCCGTTTCTTCGCCAAGGAAAGAATAATCAGGGCGTGCATACATTAAGTCATCTTTAATCATTTCTTCACTGCGCTTATCAGCGATTGATACAAAGTCCGCTGGACCTTTTTTAGATACTTGTAAATGGTTTACTTCTGAAAAATCACGAAGTAAAGACCTGCCTGCTTTCATAGCAGTCTTTTTCATTACCGATAAAGTTGCGTTTTGTGTGCTCATTAATCTTTTGCTCTTTCCATATATTCGCCAGTCATTGTATTTACAACAACCTTTGTACCCGCTTCAATGTGTGGCGGTACAAGAATAGCAACACCATTTTCAAGTTTTGCTGGCTTGTATGAAGATGACGCTGTTTGTCCCTTAACAACCGCATCGGCTTCCACAATTTCCATTACAACTTTTTCTGGAATTGTAATACCAATTACTTCGCTTTCATAGAATTCAATTTCAACTTCCATACCGTCTTGTAAATATGGAATTTGGTCTTCGCCAACAACATCTTCGTTCAAAGCGATTTGGTCAAATGTTTCTTGGTTCATAAATGTGTATTCATTACCATCGGCAAATAAGAATGAAAATGGCTGTTGTTCAAGGCGAACTTTTTCAACCTTTTCATCAGAACGGAATCTTTCGTTTAGTTTTTGCCCCGTACGGATTTCTTTTAATTCAACCTGTGCGAATGCACCACCTTTACCAGGTTTAACATGTTGCACCTTTACCGCGCGGAATAAACCGCCGTTAAATTCAATTAATGTACCAGGGTTAATTTCATTACCGTTAATTTTCATATCAATCACCTTTTAATATTAATAATATATGGGGGTTTTATACATTTTTTATGTATTTGTTGCAAGTATAATAAAGTCCGCCGATTTTGACGCACTATTTTCCCCAATAACCGCAACGGGTATTTCAATAATACCAATCCACCACGATACGATTTCGCCAACTTCGTCATCATCGCCTGTAAAGACGATTAAATCCGCCCCCGCTTCCGCATAAAGGATACCGTCGTGCCTTGTTTCACATTTTACAATCATTTGTAAATCTGGATTGGATTTACGGATTTGTTTAAAGTCTTTTAACTTAATACTTTCACTAAAATATATACCGTCCGCATTGTCAATTGCACTTATATCATTTTCAATAAATACAGCCGTATCTGTTTTATGACAATTTTCAATATGGGCGTTTAAAGTATCAATATTATTACAAATAACCGCTGGTACATTATTTGTATCCAGCGGTGTATTGTTTGTAATATATAGTACTTTATCTGCCATATTATTTACTGCGTTTTAAGTACTTAAAGAATTCACTGTCTGGGCTGATAACGATTGTTGTATCGCCATCGCCAAGTAAACCTTGTTTATAGTTTTGCATAGACTTATAAAATTCAAAGAATTTAGGGTCTTTACCATAAGCTTTTGCAAGTACTTTGTTCTTTTCGGCTTCGCCTTCACCACGCAAGATTTCGGCTTTTCTTTCCGCGTCCGCCAAGATTACAGTTCGGTCAAAGTCCGCTTTGGCACGAATTTTTTGGGCAATTTCATTACCTTCGGCTCTTGCTTCACGGGCTTCGCGTTCCCTTTCAGTACGCATACGATTGTATACGGCTTGTGCGGTTGTACTTGGTAAGTTTGTACGACCAATTCTTACATCAATTACTTTAACCCCAAGGCTTTCGGCTTGCAAGCGGATTTCTTCGGCAATTTTGTTCATTGAATCAATTCTTTTTTCCGATAATAATTCAGATAATGATACGGTTGCAATTACACGACGCACACCCGCATTTAATGATTTACCAAATACATCACGAAGGTTTTGTTCCCTTTTAACCCTTTGGTAAAACTTTAATGGGTCAACGATTTGATAACGGGCAAACGCATCAATGTTAATTCGTTTTTTATCCGTTAGTAAAACTTCAAACTCTGGCGGGTCAAGGTCAAGTACACGGTTATCATAACGCACCACATTTTGAATAAATGGTACTTTGATATTTAAACCTGGTTGTTTAACCACGCGCTTTGGATCACCAAATTGTAATACGATTACTTGTTCCGTTTGATTAACGGTAAATAAGCTGTTATAGCCAAGGAATAATAAGGCTAATATAACTGCTGGAAGGTATTTAATGTTCTTCATTGTTTATTGCCCTTTCTTCTTATCTGCATCTGGTAGCTTAATATATGGTAATACCCCCGATGCTGATTTATCCAATATTACTTTGTTTGTTGAACCATAAATTTCCGCAAGGGTATCAAGGTAAATTCGCTTCTTAACAACAGTTGGTGATTTTCTGTATTCACCATAAACTTTTAAGAATCTTTCCGCTTCACCTTTTGATTCTTGGATAGATTTTTCTTTGAAACCTTCTGCATCACGCACGACTTGTTCCGCTTTACCACGGGCTTCTGGTACAACAGTATTTGCATATGCTTCGGCTTCATTACGAAGACGGTCGCGGTCTTGCCTTGCGCGTTGTACATCGTTAAATGCATCAATTACTTCACCTGGTGGGTCAGATTTTTGCAATTCAACTTGTTCCACATCAATACCCGCACCATATGAATCAAGTGTTTCTTGTAATAAGCGTTTTGTTCTTGTTTCAATATCTTGACGACCAACTGTTACCGCATTGTCAAATGTTGTTTGACCAACAACTTCACGCATTGCTGATTCAGCGGCGATTTTAATTGTTTGTTCTGGATCACGAATATTGAACAAGAATTTAACCGTATCTTTAATTCGCCAAAATACCGTAAAGTCCGTATCAACAATGTTTTCATCACTTGTAAGAATTAAGCTTTCCGCTTCCACATCAGTAATATTATTTGTATCAATTTTATCACTGTTCCAGCGGGCTTCCATTGGACGATAGCCAATATCAACACGGCGAACTTTTTGTACATCAGGCACAACTGTTTTACCAATTGGATATGGATAGTTATATTGTAAACCCGGTTGTGTCACATCGTTTAATTTACCAAATACGATTTCCACACCTTCTTGCCCTGGGTTTACACGGTAAAATCCAGTTGCAAGCCATAATAT
>JBMZFW010000025.1:0-16362 GCA_049615605.1 Alphaproteobacteria bacterium
CTTGTAAATTCTTACTGTTTTATTCGGGTGGTAACTTAGGCGTTGACCAAGGTAATCTTATTTTATTAGCATTTGCATTAATGTTAATCGTTGTAATTCCAGTATTAATTATGTCTGTTGCATTCCCACTTTGGTACAGCAACAAAGATGCTGATTATCAACCAAACTGGTCACACTCTAGCGTTATTGAATTTTTTGCTTGGGGTATTCCTATCCTTATTATTGCGGTTCTTGGTTATACAACTTATATCACATCGCATTCTATGGACCCAAGAAAATCATTAGTTGGTAAATACGAAGGTGCGGAACAAAAAGAAGTTGTTATTCAAGCCGTATCTATGGATTGGAAATGGGTATTCTTTTATCCAGACCAAGATATTGCAACGGTAAATGAAATTGCAATTCCTGTTAACACACCAATCAAATTCCAAATCACATCTGATACTGTAATGAATTCATTCTTCATTCCAGAACTAGGTTCACAAATCTATGCAATGGGTGGTATGGAAAACAGACTACACCTTATTTCAAAGCGTATCAAAACTATGCGTGGTATTTCTGCCAACTATAGTGGTTTTGGTTTCTCTGGTATGAAGTTCAATGTAATTTCAACAGATAAAAAAGGTTTTGAAAACTGGATTAAAAAAGTTAAATCTTCAAATGTTAAGTTTGACCAAGCAGCGTACTCTCGCTTAAAAGGTAAGCAAACAAAAGACCACCGCGTTGAATACTTTAGCGATGTTGTGGATTCTGAACAATTTGAAAATATCATTCGTAAATATTTAAAAACACACTAAGGGGTAAATGAAAATGGCAAGACCTACAAACATAGTAACAGAACCACACTGGTTCTTTGGTAAATTAAACTTAGACGTTTTCCCTACTGACCCGATTGTATGGGGCGTTGGTATCGTCGTTGGTATCCTTGGTGCGGCTTTATTAGGCTTTATCACAAAGAAAAAATTATGGGGCTATTTATGGTCGGAATGGTTTACAACCGTTGACCACAAAAAGATTGCCATAATGTATACGATTGTTGCGTTGGTGATGTTAGTGCGTGGCTTTTCTGATGCCATATTAATGCGTACACACCAAGCATTGGCAACATCGGACAGTTTTGGTTCGGGCTATCTTCCGCCTGAACACTATGACCAAATCTTTACTGCCCACGCGGTAATTATGATTTTCTTCGTAGCAACACCACTTGTTGCGGCACTTTGGAACCTTGTTGTTCCATTACAAATTGGTGCCCGTGATGTTGCGTTTCCATTCCTTAACAACCTTAGTTTCTGGTTCTTTGCCGCAGGTGCAATTTTAATCAATGTATCATTATTCGTTGGTGAATTCGGTAATGTTGGTTGGCTTGCATACCCACCATTAAGTGGTATTGAATATAACCCTTGGGTTGGTGTGGATTATTGGATATGGTCATTACAAATTTCAGGTATCGGTACAACCTTAACAGCGGTAAACTTTATCGCAACTGTATTAAGAATGCGCGCACCTGGTATGACATTAATGAAAATGCCAATTTTCATTTGGACAACTTTATCAGCAGCGGGTATTGCGGCGATTATCTTCCCAATCTTAACGGTTGCAATCGCATTATTAACAATGGACCGTTATATTGATACAAACTTCTTTACGAACGAACTTGGCGGTAACCAAATGACTTGGGTTAACCTTGTTTGGGCTTGGGGTCACCCAGAAGTATACTTCTTAGTACTTCCTGCCTTTGGTGTATTTGCCGAATTAGTTCCAGTGTTCTCACGCAAGAAATTATTTGGTTACACTGGTTTCGTATATGCAACGCTAGTTATTATGATACTGTCGTTCCTTGTATGGCTTCACCACTTCTTTACAATGGGTTCTGGTGCAAGTGTAAACGCGTTCTTTGGTATCGCGACAATGACGATTGCCATTCCAACTGGTGTTAAAATATTTAACTGGCTATTTACAATGTATAAAGGTCGTGTTGAACTTTCAGCTGGTATTTACTGGACGATTGCATTCCTTATCACATTCACTGTTGGTGGTATGACTGGTGTAATGTTATCTATTCCAGCAGCTGACTTTGTATTACACAACTCTTTATTCTTAGTCGCCCACTTCCATAATACAATTATCGGTGGTGCCGTATTCGGTTACCTTGCTGGTATTACATATTGGTGGCCAAAGGCAACTGGTTTCAAATTAAATGAAACTCTTGGTAAATGGTCTGCTATGTTATGGCTTGTTGGTTTCTTCGTAGCATTTATGCCAATTTATGCGGTTGGATTTATGGGTGCAACACGTCGTCTTAACTACTATGATAACCCAGATTGGGCGCCGTACTTTATCGTTGCTGCATTTGGTGTGTTCATTATTGCCGCTGGTATCGGTGCAAATGTTCTTAACTTTGTATACAGCTTCTTAAAGCGTAAAGAACAAGCCGATGTTGATGGTGACCCTTGGGATGGTAATACTCTTGAATGGTCAACATCTTCACCACCACCATTTTATAACTTTGCAAAAATCCCGTATGTAAATGCGCTGGACGATTGGAAGCACAAAAAAGATAATGGTGTGGCATATCAACCAATTAAAAAGTATGAAAGAATTCACATGCCTGCAAACACAACGGCAGGTCCAATTATCGGTGTTCTTTCAACTGTATTTGGTTTCGCATTCATCTGGCACATCTGGTGGTTAGTGGTATTAACATTCGTTGGAATGATTGCTACTTTCATCTGGCACAATGTTTGTGCACCAAAAGATTACTATGTTGAAATTGACGAAGTAAAAGCAATTGAAGAAGCAAGAATGAAATCTCTTGGTAAAAAAGCGTAATTTAAAAGGATATTAAAAACTATGACAAAAGAAAATATTAAAGTATACGCCGACGATCACCATCAGGATATGGAAACAGATACTGTATTCGGTTTCTGGATTTATTTAATGACGGACTGTCTGTTATTTGCAACATTATTTGCGGTGTTTGCAGTAACACCACAAATGCCAAATGCTTATGGTGTAATGCCAAGCGAATTGTTTGATTTAAAACTTATCGCAACTGAAACAGCATTACTTCTTGCATCGTCATTCACATTCGGTATGGCAATGCTGGCAATGTATGCAAACAACTTAAAGAAAGTTATTTCTTGGTTAATCGTTACATTAATTTTTGGTTTAGGTTTCTTAAGCATTGAGATTTATGAATTCATTCACTTATCACACAATGGTGCACCAATTAACCTTAATGCTTACTGGGCTATTTTCTATGGTCTTGTTGGTACACACGGTTTACACGTAACATCTGGTTCAATTTGGATGCTTGTTATGTTTGCACACTTAAAGCGTGATGGCTTAACGGCACAAAACCAAACGCGTTTAACTTGTTTAAGTTTATTCTGGCACTTCCTAGATTTAATCTGGATTGCTGTATTTACAATCGTTTATCTATTAGGAGTATTATAAGATGGCTAGTAATCACGGACCTGCGGTACCACACGGTACTTTTTCAGAATATGTTAAGGGTTTAATCTTTTCAATCATACTAACTGTTATTTCATTTGGTGTGGTAATGACGGGAACTTTTGACAAGGCAACAACAATTGTTATTTTATTAACATCTGCGGTTATTCAGCTGTTTGCACAAATTGTTTACTTCTTACATATGAAGCGTACACCTGACCAGTCGTGGAACATTGTATCTGGTTTCTTTACGGTAATTCAGGTTGCCATACTTGTTCTTGGCACAATGTGGATTATGTACCACTTGCACTTTAATATGCAAATTGGTCATTAATAATAAAATCCCTAGCGTCAAACCTAGGGATTTGTTTTTAGGGTCATATAATCAATGTTTAAATCATACTTTCAATTAGCAAAGCCCGGTATTGTAATGGGCAACTTAATATCTGGACTTGGTGGATTTTTCTATGCATCACAAGGCGGTATGTATCCAGATATTTTTGTTGGTACAATGGTGGGATTAATTTTGGTAATTGCATCTGCTTGTGCATTTAATAATGTTTACGATATGGACATTGACAAATTAATGTCACGCACCCAAACACGCCCAATGATTACGGGTGAAATAAGTAAGACAAACGCACTTATCTTTGCAAGCATTATTGGTTTAATCGGTTTTATAAGTCTTTGGGTGTTATCAAGCAAGACTGCATTTTATGTTGGTGCATTTGCATTCTTTATTTATGTGATTGCTTATACTGTATGGTCAAAAAGACAATCAACTTGGGGAACATTTATCGGTAGCTTTTCTGGTGCAGTCCCACCGCTTCTTGGTTATGTATCAATTACCGATACTATTGATACGGCGGGTATTTTAATTTTTGTATTATATGTTATTTGGCAAATGCCACATTCTTATGCCATCGCTATTTTCCGTCTTGACGATTATAAAAAGGCAAAGATAAATGTATTGCCCGTTGCAAAAGGTTTTGACCGAACACGCAGTTCAATAATGCTTCACATTTCTGCATTTGTTGCTGTATTAGCCCTGTTTGGATTTATGGGTTATATGCACCCTATTGGTTTATTGTTTTCATTGGCAATGGCGGTATATTGGTTGGCAACGGCAACTTTTCTTTATGATAATATGAAAAAAGAAAAATGGGCGAAGCAAATCTTT
Organism: Alphaproteobacteria bacterium; assembly: GCA_049615605.1. GTDB lineage: Bacteria > Pseudomonadota > Alphaproteobacteria > JAQWUY01 > JAQWUY01 > JAQWUY01. The sequence goes on from JBMZFW010000025.1 coordinate 4,634, forward strand.
TTCCAATCTATCTTTATTGTTATTGTATTAAACTTATGTCTTGGCTTTAACGGGTTATTAAATAATTTATAATGATTAAAAAAATACTATTCATATTAAGTGCTATTGGTTTTATTGTTCCTGTAAATGCGGAATCAGTAAAGATAAGCGATATTATGCGTGGTCTTACCACTGAATCTTGTATTGTAATGATGAAGGCTGTGGAAAAGAAAATGTTTAAAGGTGTGCCAATGCGTACATATCCAATCGTAAACAAAAGTAATCCACAAGGTAATATATTCAGTGCAACCGCTGAACTTGATTACAATGGTGATGACAGCCAAGTTAACATAACAGCAAGCCCGATTAAAAACGGTTGTAATATTGTATTTACGGAAACCTTTACATCAAATAACCCATGCATAGAAATGCGTGAAAAATTATTCAAAAAATGGAAAATGTTGGGCAAATTAAACCAAACACTTGTATTTAGCTATAAAAAAGACAAAGACTTTATTGCTTACCTAACACCACAGGGCAATGGGGCGACTTGCCTTATTACAAAACGCCAAATATTTTACAAGTAATTGACTCTAATACTTGACTCTAGCGACAAAAAAGTTTATAAATTTATACACCATTGATAAGTGGGGGAGAGCGTGTTTTAAACAACACCACCGAAGGAGCAACACCCTGGAAACTCTCAGGTACAAGGACCACACTTTAAGGTAAATCTGGAAAGAGATTCTAATCTCGCCGAAGGAGGAACCCCCTTAATTGCTTAAGGGCTAACGCTCTCAGGCTTCCGTACAGAAGGGGATGTCAATTTTGGCACAAACTTAATTAATGTATAGGGGGCAAATATGTCTGAATTAAAAACTACACCATTACACGCTTTGCACATTGAACTAGGTGCAAAGATGGTTGAATTCACAGGTTATGATATGCCTGTTTCGTATCCATTGGGCGTTCTAAAAGAACACACTTGGACGCGTGAAAACTGTGGGCTATTTGATGTATCACATATGGGTCAAGCATGGCTTATTGCTGATTCACAAGAAACTGTTGCTGATGAAGTTGAAAAACTTATTCCAGCGGAAGTAAAAGGTCTTGCGCAAGGTAAACAACAATATTCACAATTATTAAATGATAATGGTGGTATTATGGATGATTTAATCATCACAAAACCAGCTGAAGAAAAATATGCTGACCGTTTATACATTGTTGTAAATGCGGGCTGTAAAGAAGTTGATTATGCATTTATGGCTGAAAAATTTGGCAGTGTTAAAATTGAACGCCTTGAAAACCGTGCACAAATCGCAATCCAAGGTCCAAAAGCTGAATCTGTATTATCAAAAATTATCCCAGGTACAGAAGCAATGACATTTATGACATTCAAATCATTTGATTGGAATGGCGTTGAAGTATTAGTATCACGCGCTGGTTATACTGGTGAAGATGGATACGAAGTTTCTGTTCCAGCGGAAAGCTCTGTTGAATTTGCAAAGTTATTAGGTGCAGATGCAGACGCTGAATGGATTGGTCTTGGTGCCAGAGACAGCCTAAGACTTGAATCAGGTTTATGCTTATACGGTAATGACCTTGATGAAACAACAACGCCGATTGAAGCTGACTTATTATGGTCAATTTCTAAGCGTCGCCGTGCTGAAGGCGGTTTCACAGGTGCTGATACGGTACTTAAACAAATTGAAAATGGCGCGTCAAGAAAACGCGTTGGCTTTGACATTGATGGTCGTGCCCCATGTCGTGAAGGAACTGAAGTTTTCGTCGGTGGCGAAAAAGTTGGTGAAATCACATCTGGTGGATTCGGCGTAAGTGTTGGCAAACCAGTTGCAATGGGTTATATTAATATAGAGCATTCTGCTGTTGATACAGAAGTTACCTTAATGGTACGAAACAAAGAAGTATCAGCAAAAGTATGTAAAATGCCTTTTGTAAAACAAAATTATAAACGATAAAATTTTAGGAGAGAAAATTATGACAGTAAAATATACAAAAGACCACGAATGGGTAAAACTTGAAGGTGATGTTGCAACAGTTGGTATCACTGAATACGCACAAGAACAACTTGGTGATGTAGTATTCGTTGATTTACCAGATGTTGGTGACACTTTCGCTGCAGAAGAAGACGCTTGCGTTGTTGAATCTGTAAAAGCTGCATCTGACATTTATGTTCCAGTTGCTGGCGAAATCGTTGAAGTAAACGAAGACCTTGAAGCAACACCTGCTTTAATCAATACAGCTGCAACAACTGATGGCTGGATTTTCAAAGTTAAAATGGATGATGCTTCTGAATTTGACGGTCTTTTAGACGAAGATGCGTACAAAGCATTAATTTCATAATTATATAAGGGGCGGGTTTAACCGCCCTTTTATTTTGTTTTATAAAAGGATAAATAAAATGGCTTTAAAAGAATACACTTTAGAAGAATTAAACACAGGTCGTGAATTCGTATCACGCCACATTGGTCCACGCCCACACCAACAACAAGAGATGCTTGACTTTATTGGTTTCAAATCTTTTGATGAAATGGTTAACACGATTGTACCAAAAAATATCTTAGAAAAAGATACAATGACATTACCAGCACCAATGTCTGAAACAGATGTATTGGGACACATGCGTGAACTGGCAAACAAAAATAAACTAGTTAAAACATTTATTGGTATGGGTTACCACGGCAACCACACACCACAAGTTATCATTCGTAATGTACTTGAAAACCCAGGTTGGTATACGGCATATACGCCATACCAAGCAGAAATTTCACAAGGTCGTCTAGAAGCAATCGCTAACTTCCAAACAATGGTTTCTGATTTAACTGGTCTTGATGTTACAAACGCATCATTACTTGACGAAGGTACAGCACTTGCAGAAGCAATGAGCCTATGTTCAAGAATGGCTAAAAACAAAAAGTCTAATCGTTTCTTTATTTCAACGCACTGTCACCCACAAAACATTGATGTTGTGTTAAACCGTGCGAAACACTTCGGTATTGAAGTAATCGTTGGTGATGAAGACCAAGGCTTACCAGAAGACATTATGGGTGCGGCATTCCAATACCCAAGAACAAATGGCGCCTTAATTGATTACACTGATTTAATCGCAAAAGTAAAAGATGCGGGCGGTCTTGCAATCGTTTCTGCTGATTTATTAAACCTAGCAATTTCAAAAACACCTGCGGATATGGGTGCTGATGTTGCGGTTGGTTGCGCACAAAGATTTGGTGTGCCATTCGGTTTCGGTGGTCCACACGCTGCATATATGTCAGTAACGGAAAAATTACAAAGGTCTATTCCAGGTCGTATCATTGGTGTGTCTATTGACCGCCACGGTAAACCTGCATACCGTATGGCATTACAAACACGCGAACAACACATTCGCCGTGAAAAGGCAACTTCTAATATCTGTACTGCACAGGCATTACTTGCAATTATGGCACAGTTCTATGGCGTGTATCACGGTCCAGAAGGCTTAAAAAGAATTGCATCAAGAACAAATGCACTAGCAAGAGCATTAGGTAAAGGTTTAACAGACCTTGGCTTTGAACTTGTATCAAATACATTCTTTGATACGGTTGCATTTAAAACAGATAATCGTTCTGATACTTATGTACAAAAAGCACTTGATGCGGGTTATAACATTCGTAAAATAGATGAAGATATTGTATCTATTGCCTTTGATGGTACAACGGATTTCCGCGATGTGGAAAAGCTATTAAAAGCATTTGGTCACGAAGACCCACACGCTGAAACATTAGCAACAAATGCCGATGAATCAATTTCAAAAGAAATGACAAGAACATCTGCATTTATGACGCACCCTGTGTTTAACGAAAACCATTCTGAAACACAATTAATGCGTTATGCTAGATACCTTGTAAACAAAGACATCGCCCTTGATAAAGCGATGATTCCATTAGGTTCTTGTACAATGAAATTAAATGCGGCAACGGAAATGAAGCCAGTTACATTACCTGGTTTTTCAAATATCCACCCATTTGCACCAATTACGCAAACGGAAGGTTACCGTACAATGATTGAAACATTGGAAGAATGGTTATGTGAAATCACTGGTTATGACGCAATGTCATTACAACCAAACGCTGGTTCACAAGGTGAATATGCGGGCTTACTTGCAATTAAGGCATATCACGAATCACGCGGTGAAGGTAACCGTGATATCTGTTTAATTCCTGTATCAGCACACGGTACTAACCCTGCATCTGCACAAATGGCAAGTATGAAAGTTGTTGCCGTTGCGTGTGATGATGCTGGTAACGTTGATATTACTGATTTAAAAGCTAAGTGTGATGAACACAAAGATAATGTAGCTGCAATTATGATTACATATCCATCAACACACGGTGTATTTGAAGAATCAGTTCGTGAAGTTTGTGAAGTTGTTCACAATGTTGGCGGTCAAGTTTACATTGATGGTGCAAATATGAACGCACAGGTTGGCTTAACATTCCCTGGTCACTATGGCGGTGATGTCAGCCACTTAAACTTACACAAAACATTCTGTATTCCACACGGTGGTGGTGGTCCAGGTGTTGGTCCAATCGGTGTTAAAGCACACCTTGCGGAATTCTTACCAGGGCATTCATTCATTGATAACGGTCGCGGTAAAGACGGTGCGGTTACATCTTCACCTTGGGGTTCGGCATCTGTACTTCCGATTACTTATGCATACATTGCTTTAATGGGTGCACAAGGATTACGTGAGGCAACAGAAGTGGCAATTCTTTCTGCAAACTATATCGCAAGAAAGCTTGAACCATATTACCCCGTACTTTACAAAGGTGCGACTGGTTATGTTGCCCACGAATGTATTATTGATATTCGTCCACTGGAAGAAAAATCTGGTATCTCAAACGAAGATATTGCAAAGCGTTTAATGGATTATGGTTTCCACGCGCCAACAATGTCATTCCCTGTACCAGGTACTTTAATGATTGAACCAACTGAATCAGAATCTTTACAAGAAGTTGATCGTTTTATTGAAGCGATGATTATGATTGCAAAAGAAATTGAAGAAGTTGTTGATGGCAAAGCGGACGCAGAAGATAATGTTCTTAAAAATGCACCACACACTGCTGAAGAAGCACTAGTTGGTGAATGGACACATTCTTACAGCCGTGAAAAAGCAATCTATCCAGTTAAGGGATTAATCAGCAATAAGATTTGGCCAACTGTTGGGCGTATTGATAACGTTCACGGTGACAGAAACTTATTCTGTTCTTGTATCCCAATGGAAGATTACAAAACTGAAGTATAAGTTTAATCTTATCATTAAAACAAAGGGGCTTTTTATAAAGCCCCTTTTTTTATTACCAATGTGGTGGAATATCTGCTTGATAATTTAGCCCCGCCGTTATCATAACAACGGAATAATTTTTCCTGCCAAACGATGGTGGTAATTTTACCTTTTTCTTATCACTTGGCATTGGAATTACATTGCCTGTTTCATATAACATTTCAAGGTGTTCAAATAATACTTCCCCTGCTTTATAAATGGCGTCATCAATGCCACTGCCCATACAGACGCAATTTGGCAAATCGGGAAACATAACGCCGATTTGTCCATCGTCTTCAAATATAATTGCTGGATAAGTTGTTTTGCTCATAAGTCGTATATTAACACATTATTTTTAGATTGGTTGATTTAATTGTTAAAATACCTTAAACCTTAGATATGAAACAATACGATGTAATAATTATCGGCGCTGGTGGAAGCGGTCTTATGTGTGGGGCGGTTGCAGGTTCGCGTGGGCGTAAAACCATTGTACTTGACCACGCAAAAAAAATTGGTGAAAAGATTCGCATATCTGGTGGTGGTAAATGCAACTTTACCAACATTCACGCCAGCCCTGAAAATTACATTTCAACCAATCCACATTTTGTAAAGTCCGCACTTAAACAATATTCACAACACGACTTTATTGAAATGGTTGAAAACAATAACATTAAATATTATGAAAAAACACTGGGGCAATTATTCTGTGAAAACAGCGCAACGGATATTATTGATATGTTGTTAAACAACTGTAAAAAAAATAATGCAGAAGTTAAAACAGAAACAACAATTGAATCTGTGGAAAAGATTGATAACGGATTTATTGTTATTACAGATACGGATAAATACCAATGCGAAAGTCTTGTTATCGCATCAGGTGGTTTAAGCATTCCAAAGATTGGTGCAACTGGACTTGGTTATGATATTGCAAAACATTTTAATATTCCAATTATTGATACTGCCCCTGCCCTTGTGCCATTAACATTTAATCCACAGTTCTTGGAAAAATATAAACCATTATCGGGTATCAGCCTTAATGCAACCATATCCGCAAATGGGGCAACCTTTAACGAAGGGTTATTATTTACCCACCGCGGTTTATCTGGTCCATCAATTTTACAAATATCGTCTTATATAAAACAGGGCGAAGAAATCACCATTGATTTATTACCAAGCACAGATGTAAATGAACTATTAATGAATGACAGAAACAACAATAAAAAGATAAGCAATATTTTATCAAACCACTTACCACAAAAATTGGTATCGGTAATATTGGATGAATTAAACATTGATTCAAAGCTAAGCGAAACAAGCAATGATAATATTAACAAAGTTGCCAACCGTATTAACAATTGGAAAGTTATCCCAACCGATACAGAAGGATACCGAACTGCCGAAGTAACAATTGGCGGTGTTGATACCAATCATTTATCATCAAAAACTATGGAATCAAAAGATATAAACGGATTATACTTTATTGGCGAAGTGGTTGATGTAACGGGCTGGCTTGGTGGATATAATTTCCAATGGGCGTGGTCATCGGGATTCGTTGCGGGCAATCACGCATAAAAAAAGCCCCATTAAAAATGAGGCTTAAATATGGAGCGGATGATGAGATTCGAACTCACGACAGCTTCGTTGGCAACGAAGGGCTCTACCACTGAGCTACATCCGCATTGAATAGAACAATTGAAATATACTATTTTTATCCAATAATGCAAGTATTTTTTATAAGATTCTTTAAATTATTGACTTTTAGCCATTTTTTTATTAAAAAACAAGGGTTATAACACTTTAAAACTTAAGAAATGAAGGAGATTTGTCTTGAAAACGAACACGCCTGAATTCTTGGTTACTGCACTGTATAAGTTCGTTAGCCTTGATAATCTAGAAACACTACAAAAATCATTAAAGCAATTTTGCCTAAATAACAAAATTTATGGCACATTATTAATTGCCGAAGAAGGAATCAACGGAACAATCGCCGGTTCAAAACAAGCGATTGAAAAATTCCACGAATTTTTAAAATCAGACGAAAGATTCGCCGATATCGGTCATAAGGAATCTTGGGCTGAATTCCAACCATTCCAACGAATGAAAGTTCGCATTAAAAAAGAAATCGTTACATTGGGTGAACCAACTGTTGACCCAACAAAAGTTGTTGGTACTTATGTAAGCCCTGAAAACTGGAACGAAGTTATTTCTGATCCAGAAGTGGTAAACATTGATACCCGTAATGATTACGAATACAACATTGGCACTTTTGAAGGTGCCCTAAACCCAGATACAAAATCTTTCCGTGAATTTAAGGACTATGTTCGCAAGAACCTAGACCCGAAAAAGAATAAAAAAGTTGCAATGTTTTGTACTGGTGGTATCAGATGTGAAAAAGCATCTTCATTTATGTTAAACGAAGGCTTTGAAACTGTGTATCACTTAAAAGGTGGTATTTTACAATACCTTGAAGATGTTCCAAAAAAAGAAAGTATGTGGGAAGGCGATTGTTTCGTATTTGACGACCGCGTTGCTGTAACACACGGACTTGAAAAAGGCGAACATACGGAATGCCATGCATGCCGTCTTCCAATTAAACCAGAAGATATGAAAAAAGACAGCTTTGAATTGGGTGTGTCTTGTCATCACTGTATTGATGAAACAGACAATGCGTTTAAAGACCGTATGCGTGAACGCCAAAAGCAAATTGAACTTGCGAAAAAGCGTGGTGAAAAACACTTTTCAATTGAAGCAATGGAACAAGGTCGCCAGCGTAAAGAATTAAAACGCCAAGCCGACCGCGAAGCGTCAAATAAAACACGCGTATAAATCACAAAAAGCCCAATTAAAAAATTGGGCTTTTTTATTTGCAAAATTAAAAGCATATCGTTATCATTATAAATAGTTAAAGGAACTATAATAAATGAAATATGTTGCGTTCAACAAAATAAGTTTTATCCACTGTTTAAAGTCAGCTTTCGTATCTGGCTAGCTATTCTTATTTTAATTTAAACCCGATTAAAATTAAAATAAGGATTAATAATGACACAACAAAATGACATAATAAACAAGGCTAATGACCTTGATAAGCTAGATAACCTAGCACAATACAAAGAACTATTTCACATTCCAGAAAATGTAATATACCTTGATGGCAATTCATTGGGCGTTATGCCAAAATCTGCAAAAAATCGTGCTGTCCATACCATTGACCAAGAATGGGGTAATGGCTTAATCAAAAGCTGGAACGATGCGGGCTGGATTGACGCACCAACACGAATTGGTGATAAATTGGCAACTGTTCTTGGTGCAAATAAAGGTGAAATTGTAATTACCGACACCATATCAATCAATTTATTTAAAACAATATCTTATGCACTAAGCCTTAGCGATAATAACACTATCTTAGTAGAAAATTATACTTTCCCATCGGATATATATATTGCAAACGGAATTGCAAGCCTTGATAAAAATGTATCAGTTAAAACAATCCCACAAGATTGTTCCGATGTTAAAGAATTATTAACTGATGATATTGCAGTTGCCGTATTAAGTGATGTTAACTTCAAAACAGGCAAACTTTTAAATATAAAAGAAATTACCGAACATGCAAAACAAAAAGGTATCTTTATTGTATGGGATTTAGCCCATTCCGCAGGGGCAGTTGATTTAAACATTGCAGATAGCGGATTGGAATTTGCCGTTGGCTGTACATACAAATATCTTAACGGGGGACCTGGTTCACCCGCATTTATATTTGTTAAAAAAGAATTGCAAGGCAAAGGAACACAACCAATAAGCGGTTGGTTTTCACACAACAATATGTTTGGTATGACGCCTGAATATACACCAGCAACGGATATCAAGCAATTTCAAACGGGGACTTATTCTGCCATTACTTATAATGTGCTAGAAGAAAGCATTGATATTTGGCAAAAGGTAAATATGAATGATTTAAGAAAAAAGAGCCTAGCATTAACAGACTTCTTTCTTGAATCAATGGACGATTGCATTAAGCAAAATGGTTGGAAAGTTATCACGCCATTAAACCACGATGAACGCGGCAGCCATATTTCATTCACAACCGAAGAAAACGGATATGCAATTGTCCAAGCCTTAATTGCCCGTGGTGTTATTGGTGATTTCCGTAGCCCAAATGTAATGCGTTTTGGTTTTACGCCACTTTATTTATCATTTGCTGATGTGGCAAGTGCAGTAAATCATTTTTATGAAGTAATGAATAATAAAGAATACACAAAACCAGAATTTAACAAAGTTAACAAAGTGACTTAAAGGAATAAAACAAATGACAAAAGATAAACACACAGGTTGCCCATTTGGTTATGGCAGTGAAGAAAAAGTAAATGTTAGAAAAATTGAAAAAGATATGAAACAAGACTTTTCAAAAGATATGTCGTATGGCGATTATTTAAATCTTAATAAATTATTGTCGTTGCAAACCCCGCTTAGCGACCACCACGATGAAATGTTATTCATTATTATCCACCACGCTAGTGAACTGTGGATAAAGCTTGCGGAACACGAACTAGCCGCCGCAATGAAAGATATTGAAAATGACAATGTGGAACAAGCCTTAAAAAAGCTTTCCCGTATTAGCCGTATCCAAGAAAACCTTATCCAATCGTGGAGCATCCTTTCAACACTTACCCCTGCGGATTACTTAGAATTCCGTGATGACTTGGGCAATTCATCTGGATTCCAATCATATGGGTATCGTTCATTAGAATTTATGCTGGGTAATAAAAATGAAAAAATGTTAAATGTCCATAAACACGACAAAGAAGTATACGCTAAATTGAAAACAATTTTAGATGCACCAAGTGTATATGAACTTGTTTTACAAAAATTATCACAACACTTCCCTATTGATGATGAAGTTATTAACAGGGACTTTTCAAAACCATATGTTGCAAATGAAAGTGTGCTTAATGCATGGATGAAAGTTTATCAAGAATCTGAAAAGTACTGGCAATTTTACGCAATTGCAGAAAAGCTAGTTGATATTGAAGACACATTCCAAAATTGGCGTTTCCGTCATCTATCTACGGTAAAAAGAATTATTGGTTTCAAAACGGGAACTGGTGGTTCATCAGGTGTTGGCTTCTTAGAAAAAGCATTAGAAATTAATTTTTTCCCTGAATTATTTGATGTTCGTACTGAACTGTAAATAAATTATTGATGCTAGCCTTTTACAAATTCAAGGCTAGCATTTAATAACATACTTCCGTCTTTTCCTAAATCTGTTATCACATTAAAATGATTGGTATTTTTAATTTCTAATGTTTTAACATTACAGCCTTTACTTGATAATTTTTCCGCATAATCAATACTTTGCCTGATAAATTCTTTTGTATCAAATTCCGCCCACGCAATCACAATATCACTGCTTGGAATCTTATCAATAAAATCTGGTGAAACTTTCTTCGCTGTTTCATAAGTTAACTTTAATGGGTCGTTAACATATGTATCAACCAACGGGGTTAAATCATATATACCGCTTACAGAAACAATACCACAAATTGGGTCTTCAATACCATATTCATTCCAATTTGTTAATCCCATCATTGTTGCAAGGTGTCCACCCGCACTGCTTCCTGCAACGATTATTTTATTTTTATCAAATCCGTATTGTTCATTATTCTTAACCAAATAAGAAATTGCTTTTTCACATTCACTTACAATGCCCGCCACTGTGTTATCAGGACACAATGTATAATCAATTACCGCAACTGATAATCCTTTTTTTTGCATTGTTGATGCCATAAATAATGATTCATTTTTGCTAAGTTCTTGCCAATATCCACCATGAATATATACAAATAAATATCCTGTATTTTGCATTGTTGGAGCAAAAAAATCTATGCTTTGGTTTTTACCATTATCATATGGAATATCAAAGATTGCGTTTTGTGCGTTATCTTTTTCAGTTTTTGATAAATCTATGTATTCTTTAATAAATACCATAAAATCATCAACCATTGATGATGGGCTGTATTCTTTGGTAAGTTCATCTTTGCTGAAATGAGTATATTTTTTGTCTAAAGTCATAAAATCAATGTTATATAAATATTTTTATATAAACAAGTTTTTTTATATAAACAAGTTTTTTATGTTTACAAACTAAAAAAATTATTGCTATAATTACCCAAGTTATTAAAAAAGGAAACATTATGTATAAATTAAATAACACTTCTATTTGGTGGAACTGCTCAAAATAATTTGAAGCGGATTAATTTATATATATAGCAAACAGATTCTTAAAATACCGCTTCAAGCGGTATTTTTTTTATATAAAAGGGATAATAAACAAAAATGAAAGCAACGATTACAACAAAACAAATTGAATATAATAATTCCGCATTGGATTTTTATAATTCAATCAAAGATAAAAACAATACTATTGTTTTGGAAT
>JBMZFW010000026.1:0-16221 GCA_049615605.1 Alphaproteobacteria bacterium
AAAAAGCCTTTGTAATTAATACAAAGGCTTTTAATATGGTGGGTGATAACAGGATCGAACTGCTGACCTCCTCGGTGTAAACGAGGCGCTCTCCCAGCTGAGCTAATCACCCGATAAAGGTGTTATATGTTATTAAGGTTTCTTTTGCAAGTACTTTTTTTCATTTTTTTCAAAAAAACAAAAAACTATTTTTCAAACATTTAAATTTATTTTAATTAGGCTGGAATCAAGTGGGGAAAAGCAACGACTACAAGTACTCATTAAGCGATTAAACCTGCAGGTATTAAATCTTTAAAACAGATTTAACCCGCAGACATTTCTACTGTTTTGAAACCCTTTTCATTCAGCGTTTCAACTATATTTGAAAAGTCAGTCTTGCCTTTTGTTTCAATGGCAATTTCAATGCTTGTTTCTTTAACCGTTGCGTGTGAAAAGATATGTTGATAAGTCATTTCAACGATATTACCACCACCATCACCAATGATAGCCGATACATTTGATAATACGCCTGGTTGGTCTGGAAGGTAAATACGCAAACGACCAAGACGACCAATGTGAACCAAATCACGCATTAATACAGATGCAAGTATTCTTTGGTCAATATTACCCCCGCTAAGGATTACGCCAACTTTTTTACCTTTGAATAACTTTTGATTGGCAAGCACACCTGCAAGGGCAACTGCACCCGCACCTTCAACCAATGTTTTATCGTTTTCCAAGATAAGAACCATTGCGCGTTCAATTTGTTCTTCGGTAACTGTTAATATATCGTCCAGTTCCGATTTGATAATTTCAACAGTCATTTTTCCCGGGTGCTTAACCGCCACACCTTCGGCAATTGTTGAACCACCAACGGCAACCTTTTCATTATTTAAGATTTGCTTTACCGCTGGGTACATTTCCGTTTGTACGCCATAAACTTTTACCTTTGGATTAATGCCTTTTACCGCCAGTGCAACACCGCTTGCAAGACCACCACCACCGATTGGTGTTAATACCACATCCAAATCGCTTACATCTTCCATCATTTCAAGACCAACTGTACCTTGACCTGCGATAACATCGGCGTTGTCATAAGGGTGAATAAATGTATATCCATTTTCTTTTGCTAATTTTTCAGCGTGAGCCGTTGCTTGGACAAAATCACCATGCAAGACAACTTCTGCCCCATATTTTTGTGTATTGCGAACTTTTACAAAAGGCGTGTTTTCAGGCATAACAATCACAGACGGTATACCCATTTTTTCAGACATATACGCAACACCTTGGGCGTGATTACCCGCAGACATTGCGATTACACCCTTTTTCTTGGATTCATCAGATAAGTTTTTGATTGCATTTAATGCACCCCTAGCCTTAAATGAACCAGTATTTTGGCGGTTTTCAAATTTAAGATAAACATCGGCGCCCGCAATATCACTGATTGTTTTTGAATGACGCGTACGCGTTCGTTCAACCAAATCATTGATATTTTCACTAGCCTTTTTTACATCTTCAAATTTAACCATTTATATAACCATTTACCTTGTCTAAGTCATCTTGTGTGTTTACATTCATAAACACATCATATTTATAATCGTCAAAATCAACTATATTACAGTTAAGTTCCTTTGTAAACATATCAACTTTGCGAATATCGTTTTTTAAACTTTGTGATAAGTTATCTTTTAAATCTTTTTTCCACAATGCGATAACTGGGTGTGTGCGTGAATTACTGGATGCGACAACAACATCTGTATCATCATTCATTTTGTCAAGCATACGACTTACCAAGTCATCTGGTAATAACGGACAATCAACGGGAATGCTTAATACAATATCGTTTTTACAGTTTTCAAGCCCTGTTAATACACCTGCCAAAGGTCCTGCAAAATCAGTTATACTGTCGCTGTGAACATTAAAGCCTAGCTTATTATATCTGTCATCGGTTGAATTGGTATTAATAATAATTTCATCAACTTGCGGGGTTATAATATTTATCACCCTGTTAATCATAGGTTCTTTGGCAACATTAACCCACGATTTATCAGTCCCCATACGGCTGGATTTACCACCCGCCATTAATACGCAACTTATTTTATTTGCCATTGTCGTATATTATTCTTTCATTACCTGATAACACGGTAAAGCGTGAACCCCTTGCCCTGCCGATAAGGGTAAGCCCCGCCTGTTTGGCAATTTCCACACCCCACGCGGTAAAGCCCGAACGAGATATAAGTACGCTTATTCCCATTTGAATGCATTTAATTACCATTTCCGATGTCAATCTGCCCGTTGTATAAAATATTTTATCTTTTGATGATATTTTGTGTTTCCACATATAACCTGTGATTTTATCAACGGCGTTGTGTCTGCCAACATCTTCCATATATATTAAAACATCTTTACCTTCACACACGCCACAGCCGTGAATTGCCCCCGCTTTAAGATACAAACTGTCCATTGTATTAAATTGCTTTAAGATTTCCGTTATCCACGATGCATTAATGCGTTGTTCAGCATCAAGTTTAATGTCTTCTATGTTTTCCATAATATCGCCAAACATTGTACCTTGTGCACAGCCCGAAGTATGAATTTTCTTTTTTAATTTTTCTTCATAATTGGTTTGGCGTTTTGTACGAACAACAATTACATCAATATCTTTGTCATATTCAATATCGGTTATTTCATCATCGTCGTGCAACATATTTTGATTTAATAAATAACCAATCACCAAGTATTCAGGATAATCACAAATTGTCATATGGGTAATGATTTCTTGTCCATTAAGGTACAGGGTCAATGGGCGTTCTTCCACCACGAAAAACTTTTCCGCTTCGCCATTTTGGTTAAAGCCTTCAATTTCCCTAGTTAATGACTTGTCGTCTGGGTTTGGTTTTATTAATATTTTATTCATAAAAATAATATAACAAAAACTAAGTTTATATAAAACAATAATATAACAAAAACTTGTTTTAATGGCTTATTTATACTATAAAAAATGTATGAATAATAAACTTATTGATTCATTTGGCAGAAATATTTCTTACTTGCGCCTTTCCGTTACGGACAGGTGTGATTTTCGCTGTAATTATTGTATGAGCGAAGATATGGAATTCTTGCCGAAAAAAGAAATCCTTTCACTTGATGAAATTTACAAGGTTTGTGAAACTTTTGCCAATATGGGTGTGCGTAAAATCCGCGTATCTGGTGGTGAACCATTGGTGCGAAAAAATATTATGTGGTTGTTTGAACAACTTGGCAAATTAAAAGAAAAAGGTAAACTGGACGAAATAACAATTACAACAAACGGTTCACAACTTGAAAAATACGCATCTGGTTTAAAAGATGCGGGTGTAAACCGTATTAATGTATCGCTTGATACACTTGATAAAGATAAGTTTGATACAATCACACGCACAACTGATAAATTTAACCAAGTATTATCTGGTCTTAAAAAAGCCAAGGAAGTTGGATTAAAAGTAAAAATAAATACAGTTGCCATTAACAACTTTAATGACGACAGTTATAACGAATTTATTTCTTATGCTATTGATAATGGTTTTGACATTACATTTATTGAAGTAATGCCAATGGGTGATATTGGCAATGAAAACCGTCTTAATCAATTTATCCCATTAACAGAAGTTAAAAACAGAATTGCTGAAAGATATGAATTAATTCCATCAACGGAAACAACTGGTGGTCCATCAAGGTATTTCCGTATTCCAAATATTATGAATTCAAAGATTGGTTTTATTTCACCGCTTTCAAATACATTTTGTTCAAGCTGTAACCGTGTAAGGTTAACTTGTACAGGTGTGTTATACACTTGCCTTGGGCAAGACGACAATGTGGATTTACGCCCTATTTTACGCAACAGTTATGATGACAAGGTTCTAGTTGCGGAAATATTAAATGCCATTGCCAACAAACCAAAAGAACATAACTTTGTTATTGAAAAAGATAACGAAGTATCCGTTAACCGCCATATGAATGTAACGGGTGGTTAATATGAAAATATTTTATGAAGTAAGCAATACACCAGAAGCTAAAAAAGAATTTGAACGCTTAAATAAATTATTCCCCGCTTCAAGTGAAACAGATGCGGAAGTAATTGTTGTAATTGGTGGTGATGGTTTTATGTTAAGGTCATTACATAAATATTACGGTAAAAACAAAAAAATGTATGGTCTTAATTTTGGTACGGTTGGTTTTATGATGAACCCAGCGACTGATGATTTGTTATCCGCCATTGAAAAATCAAATGAACACATTATTACACCATTGGAACTTACTGCCACATTAAAAGATGGTAAAACAGAAAACTTAATGGGCTTTAACGAAGTAAGCATTCACCGAAAAACTGCACAAGCAATTAATTTAAAGGTACAGGTTGGCAATAAAACAAGATTGGACGAACTTATTTGCGATGGTGCGTTGGTTTCAACCCCCGCTGGTTCAACCGCATATAATCTATCGGCAAATGGTTCAATATTACCACTTGATTCAAATGCCATATCATTGACCCCTATTTCATCATTCCGCCCAAGAAGATGGCGTGGTGCAATATTACCAAACACAGTTGATGTTATTTTTGAAAGCACAGACACGGAAAAACGCCCCGCTTATGCAACGGCGGATAATAAAACCATTGATAATGTTGTTAAAATGAAAATCAAATCGGCAGAAAAAGGTATTTGCATTTTAACGGACGCCAATCACGACTTAGAAGAACGAATTATTTCTGAACAATTTAATTAAAGGTAATAAAATGCAATTTATATTTAATGGTTTTGACAAAGTTGGGCACTTAAATACACGAATGGAAAACCGTGATAACCACCTTGCCTTTTTAAAAACAGCCCAAGATAACAATATTAAATTATTAGTTGTCGGTCCAATCCTTAATGATAATGGGGATATGGCAGGTTCAACAATTATTATGGAATGTGATAATAAACAAATCGCTTCCGATTGGTTATCAAATGACCCTTATAACAAAGCAGGGCTGTTTGAAAAAACAACCCTGTTTGAATATAAAATAGTTATCAATAATTTTTAATATTGGCTTTTCATTTGTTGAATTAAGCCATCAATACCTTTGCGTGAATAAAGTGCAGCAAATTCACTACGTTGTGTTGAAATCATTGAAATGTTTGCAACTGATACATCTAACAACTTTGATTTACCTTTAATTTTACGAATATACCAATCAATTGTAACTTTTTGATTATTCTTTGGGTTAATCGCCACAGAACGAATAATTACAATACCTTGGTTGCCTTTGTAAACTTTTGTTACTTTAAGGTCTTGTTTAATATCAAAGCTGATTAAACGGCGGGCAATTACTTTACCAACCCAAATACCGAATACTTGGATGTATTCTTTCTTTTGTTTCTTTTTAAGGCTTCGCCACGGCTGACCAAGAACGCTTCGTCCAATTTGAAGGCTAGCAATACTGTCAGAAATTTTTACCGAAATAATTTTTTCTTTCTTATTAGCGTTCATCCCTTTGTCTGTAAGGACTGTTAATACTTCAAGGCGGATATTTTCAAAGAATTTTTCTTCTGATTTTGTGTCTGCATGTGAAAAAGTCGCAGTCATAAGTATTAAAGAAAAAATGGCTATTATTTTTTTTAACATTTGTATTTCCATTTATTATTGTTGTTGTTTTGTTAATTCTACACCAACTGATGCGCATTCGTCAATAATTGCCGTTTTCTTTACATTTACCGTAACTGTTTCAACCCTGTTATCAGCAAGACAAATATCACAAACTTTGTTTGCAAGGGTTTCAACCAATCTGATATGTTCACCTTTGTTTAATTCTTTGATTTTATCAACCACAGTTTTATAACAAACAACATCATCATAATCTTCATTACCATCAAATGTTGGGGCTTTTACAATCATTTCAATGTCAATTGCCACTGGTTGTGCTTTTTCATATTCAAAATCAAATATGCCAATGTACCAGTCCAATTTTAATGTATCTATTTTTACAGTAATCGTATTCATTTTTATCTATGTTTCGTTATATAATTATTGTATAATTTCTTATTATTTTAGGAGTATATATATGTTTAGCAAAGATTCAACAAAAATAATGGGTATTATCAATACCACACCTGATAGTTTTTCCGCTGATGGTACAAAATCTGATATTTCAAACAGCTTAAAACAAGCGGAAGAATTTATTAAATACGGTGCGGACATTCTTGATATTGGTGGGGAATCAACCCGCCCCGGTGCTGATTTTGTTGATGCGACCGAAGAAATAAACAGAACTGCCCCTATTATCAAGGCAATTCGCACTGAATTTCCAAATATTGATATTTCAATTGATACATACAAAGCCCCAGTTGCCGAAAGTGCAATTGAAAATGGTGCAAACATTATAAATGATGTTTGGGGCGGAACTATGGACGAATTTATTTTAAAGGTGGCAAAAGATAACGACACGCCAATTTGCCTTATGCACAATAAATCAAAACCAAAAGATATTGAAATTGATGCAAAACTTGGTGGTTCATATAATGCCCCTGTTTATAATGACTTTATTCCAGATTTATTAAATGAATTAAACGAACTTGCAAATAATGCAATTAATGCAGGTGTTAAAAAAGAAAAAATCATTCTTGACCCTGGTGTTGGATTCGGTAAAACAACTGAACAAAATATGCAAATAATCAACAACCTTGATAAGATTAAATCACTTGGTTATCCCGTATTATTGGGTGCATCAAGAAAATCATTTATTGGGCAAGCACTTGATCTTGATGTGGGGGAACGCCTTGAAGGTACAATGGCGACTTCTGTTATTGGTGCAATGTATGGGGTTGACATTGTAAGAGTCCACGATGTAAAAGAAAATTCAAGAATTGTTAAAATGACAACTGAAATATTAAAAACGGATAGATAAAAATGGCAACTGTATTTATTGCAATCGGAACAAACCTTGGCAATCGTCAAGAAAACTTAAAAACCGCAATTAGTGAACTTAAAAAAAATAATGTAAATATATTATCTGAATCACGAATTTATGAAACCGCACCAATGTATGAAACCGAACAAGAAAGGTTTTTAAATATGGCGGTTATGGGTGAATATGACCAAAGCCCAGACGATTTATTAAAACTGTTAAAAAAATTAGAAGAAGAAATTGGTCGTGTACCGTCTTTCCGCAATGGACCAAGACTTATTGACCTTGATATCTTGTACTATGATAACTTAGTTATGGATACGGAACACCTACAAATCCCCCACATTCGTATTAACGAAAGACAATTTGTATTACAACCATTGCTAGATATTAATCAAGATTGGATTGACCCAAGAACTGGTAAATCAATTAATGATATGGCTGGTGCAATTCCAATGGATGAAACATTAAAGCCGATTAGCTAATCACTTCACCAATATTAATTTTATTACCATTAAGGAAATCTTTTACCGATACGGGATTTTTACCCGCCTTTTGTAATGTGATTATTTCAAGTACAGTTCCATTGCCACAGGCAATTAAAAACGGATTATCATTTATGATTGTCCCCGCCACTTTATCCGTTGTATCACTTGAAACATTTGCTTGTAATATTTTAATTACTTGTTCATTTAAGTTTGTTTGACACATTGGGAATGGATTAAACGCACGAACTGTATTTGCAATATCAGTTGCGTTGTTATTCCAATCAACTGTTGCTTCCGCCCTGAATAATTTATCCGCATAAGTAATACCATTTTCACTTTGTGGTATTGGCTTTACATTATCAATATTATTTACCACCGCCATAATTTCAGTTGCGGTTAAGTCCATTAATTTATCGTGTAAATTGCCACCAGTCATATCATTTGGTATTGAAATTTTTGCCTCAGTTATTACATCACCCGTATCAAGCCCCGCATCCATTTGCATAACGCATACGCCCGTTTCACTGTCGCCTGCTTGGATTGCCCGTTGAATTGGTGCGGCACCACGCCATCTTGGTAAAATAGAAGCGTGCCCATTAATACAACCATACTTTGGAATATCTAAAACAGATTGCGGTAATATAATGCCATAGGCAACAACAACTAATAAGTCCAAATCAAAAGATTTTAATTTATCAATATCTTCATCAGATTTAAAATCAGTTGGGTTTAAAACACTAATACCAAGTTCATTTGCTTTTGCGTGAACGGGGCAAGGGCTTATTTCCTTACCACGTCCTTTTGGTCGTGGCGGTTGTGTATAAACAACTTCCACATTGTGATTGCTGT
Source organism: Alphaproteobacteria bacterium (assembly GCA_049615605.1). Lineage (GTDB taxonomy): Bacteria > Pseudomonadota > Alphaproteobacteria > JAQWUY01 > JAQWUY01 > JAQWUY01. The sequence goes on from JBMZFW010000026.1 coordinate 8,242, forward strand.
TGTTTAAAATTTCCAGTGTTGGAACTGAAAATTCAGGAGACCCCATAAAACCGATTTTCATATTATAATCCTTTAAGGTATTTTTGTACCTTTTTTGCAATCATATCGCGTTTAAGCTTTGATAAATAATCCGTATATAAAATACCGTCAATATGGTCAACTTCGTGTTGAATACAAGTGGCAAGTAAACCGCCCGTTGTTAATTCTTGGGGTTTGCCGTTTTCATCCAAGTATTTAACTGTTATTTCACTTGGGCGTTCCACATCACCTTTTCCCGTTGGGATTGAAAGGCAACCTTCTTCCCTTACAGATTTTTCATCTGATTTCCAAGTAATCTTTGGATTAACCATTTTATAAACTGCTGATTCAGATTCTTCGTCATCTTCGTTAATTGGGCAATCAACAACAATAATGCGTTTTAATATGCCAACTTGGTTCCCCGCAAGACCAATACCGTGATATTTGTACATTGTATCCATCATATCGTCTAAGTTTTGACGAATTTCATCATCAACCGTTGCTACCTCTTGGGCAACTTGTTTTAATCTTTCGTCTGGAATGTATACTAATGATAATTCTGCCATTTAAAAAAATCCTTTTTTGTTATATAGTATTTTTAATACTTTAATTTTGAAAGGTCAACAATGGATAGCATTTTAATAATAGTTTTTTTAATCGCAATTTTAATCGGCATCGCACTTTTATACTTTAAAAAGTCGCCGACTAATAATGATAACGGGGAAGTTGTATCATTATTAAAGGACGAAAATGAAAAATTAAAAGATGAAAATACAAAAATTCAAGCGGAACTTATTGAAGCAAGAACTAGGCTATCTGCCAACCTTGAACAAATGAATGATTGGGAAAAAACCAAACAACAATTTATTGAACAAGCAAAATCTTCTTCTGCGGAAGTAAGCCAAAACTTAATGAATGATTTATTGGAAAAACACAATAAACAAGCGGAAAACCAGCGACAACAAACTGAAAAATCAATCCAAGAAAACACTAAAAAACTTCACGACAGCTATAAAGAACTATTTTCATCAGTTGATATTTTAAAGAATAACTTGGAACAAAATTCAAATACAATTAACACTATTGAAAATGCCCTATCATCATCTGCAAATGTGGGGCAAGCATCGGAAACAATACTTGAAAATGTATTAACTTCATTCGGTTTAACATCTGGGGTTGATTTCTTAACCCAAGTATCAACAAACATTGATGACAGGCAATTCCGCCCAGACGGTTTAATATTCTTGCCCAATGATTCTGCATTGGTAATTGACAGTAAGGCTTCAAAATTTATATTTGAACTTGCCGAAGCGGAATTAAGTGGAAACGATTCACAAATACAATCCGCCCTTGATAACCTTAAATCAAGTATGAATAATCACTTATCTTCATTAACAAAGAAAGATTACCGTACAGCGATTCAAAAAATGCTTAAAGAACAAGGAAAAGAAACAACATTAAATGATATTACAATGGTAATGTGGCTTCCAAATGATGCTTCGGTGGAAAAACTGCAAAAGGCAGACCCATCAATTATGCAAAAAGCCAGCAATAACAATATCTTTATTTGTGGACCAACTGCCCTGTGGACGGCAATTGGTGTTGCATCACAAAAAATTAATGTGGAAAAACAATCAAAGAATAACTTAAAAATCCGTGACGAGGTTGAAAAGCTTCTTGGTTATATTGCAACTGTGGTTGAAAAAGGCAATAAACTGGAACGCGGACTTGGCAGTGCAAATTCAGCGTGGATTGACTTTAAAAAATCATTTAATTCAAGGCTTTACAGTTCCGCAAAACGCATTGAAAACTATGGCGTGCCTAGTGCAAAACCAATAAAATCGTTGGGTAAAGAAGACGACAGCGATATATTGGAAGTTGAAAGCCATAACGAAGATGTAAAAAAAATTGAACATTAAGTAAAAAACTACTTGATATTATTCCAATAATACTATAAAAAACAGTATCTACTAACGGTCGGGTAGCTCAGTTGGTAGAGCAACGGATTGAAGCTCCGTGTGTCGGCAGTTCAAGTCTGCCTCCGACCACCATAAAAAAGCCAAGGTAAACCTTGGCTTTTTTTTATTATCAGCTTATGATTTGATTATTTCCAGAACTTATCGCCACTGCCAAACATTGATTCAATTAAATCATACATTTCACGGTGGTTTCGTTTTAAGTCTGCCCTTGATGTATTACCACCAGAACAATTACCCGATGAACCTGTTGTACAAACCGTAGATTTCTTAACATTAACTTCACGGCTGTGGATGTTAAAGTATGCTTCCAACGAACCAGCAAAGTATTCTGTGTTTAAATCAGCATACGGTAATGAATCACCGCCATCATCGTGTCCATCATTATTGGCATCAGTGTATTTAACCTTGCTCATATTTTTTTCCATAATAGCACTTATTCTGTCTTGCCATTCTGGTTTTACTTGTGAAATACCATAGTTTTGAATAAGGTGAAGTATTTCTTCTAGTGTAGCGTCATTCTTATTACTTGTACCTTGACCGCCACTTGTATTCGTTGCCGATGAAATAGTTTCCGATGCCTGTAAATCCTGTATACCGCCTTTAAATGTAACCGCAGCCATCATACCATCAGTTTTGTCATCACCATTATTAAACATTGACATTGTTGCATCGTTATGTCTAAGGGCGTATTCTATTTTATCACTAATCGCCTTGCCATTCTTTTCACCAATTTTGTCTAAGATAGCATCAATTGTGTTTTTAACGTGTTGTAGCTTTGTTTTCTTTGATGTATCACAAGCTGTAACCCCACTGTCAGCTGCGTTGTCATTACCACACTTAAACTTATTACCGTAAACTAATCTTATACCACGGTATATTTCATTATTTGGTATATGCTGAGCTCTTTTTTGGTCACCAACATTTTCCACACCAACAGACATAAATATATTTCGTTCACTTTGTGCTTTTGAACCATCAGAGTTTGTCATAACTACCTTAAAAATTCTTACTGGCATACCAGTAAAGTTTCTAGCGACTGTAATTTCACCAGTACTAGAATTAATGCTTAATGAATTGTCACATTTACCAGTTGTAAACAAATCACCACCATCAGAACAAATTAATGAGTATGATTTTGTATCTTTTGAACCAGTGCTGTCAAATACACCTTTAACTTTATCACCTGTTTTAACAGTTTGATTAACACCACCCAACAATGATTTATCTTCGCGAATTAATTCGCCTTTGTGGTTTTTAGAATATAAATAAACACCGCGAACATTTTTATAATCTGATACAATTACAGCTTTATTAGCTTTATGTTTTGCACGAATGGTTTTCTTTTCACCACTAGCTGGTTGATAAGAACCTGTATTACCACTAGATGTTTTGAATTGAATCTTTTCATCACCCGAAACAATTATTTGACCGTCTGCCAATCTTAATCTTGACCCCGTATCAAAGCTTTTTGTAATTACGATAATTTGTTTTTTATCACCTAAAACAGCTTCTGCTAATTCCTTTTGATTTGATACATAAGAAATCTTTTTAATTGGCTTATTTGTTTTTGAATCAAGTGCTTCTTCGTGTAATACATTATTACCTGTGACAATATCAATATCACGAACAATAGGTTCAAAAACCCTTGTACTATAATAGTTTTTTTCTAGCTCTTGTCTTTTTGCATAACTGCCAAATGGATAAGAAAGTTTAAACGAAAGGATTGTTTGTTTATCCCTTACATTATCTTCTTGGAATTCAAGACCAACTATGAATTTTGAACCAGATTTCATACCACCAACATTATTTAGACGGTATTCTGTTCTTAATCTATAACCAATTACATTTTGTGCATTACCTTGTTTTGGTGTAAAGAAATAACCACCGCCCAAGCACCAAATTCATTACCATTGTGATTGCGTAATTTTCCGTATTCCGCATCCACACCATACATTGCCGATTCATAAGTATCTGTAAGTGCAATTAAAGAACCGCTATTACTAGACATTCTAGTGTTTTTCGCAACAGGTTTCTTAGAACTGATTGGAATGTATGCATTAACACGATAATCAAATCGTTTACTAATTACTTCTTTACCAACTGTGATTTGTGTAAAAGTATTTCCCGTTGGTGTTTTACGAATATCAAAAAATCCATAAACACCGTGTATCTTTTTGTTTTTAATAGTTCTTTTAGCAAGTCCTAGGTTAAATTCCGCACCATTTTTATTTGACCTTTTACCAATATAATTCACAAGGTAAACAGATTTATCATATAATTTGATTGGATATAGAACATTTATTTCCCCCATATTTCTTGCTTTTGAAAAACGGGCTGAAGTATCAATCGTACCATAATAATCCTTAACCTCAGTTGCATTTACTGGGGTATTAACCATTAATGTTGCAATCGTAAATAATTTAATATTCGTTTTCTTCATTTTGTTCTATTTGAACCCTTTCTTCCGTTGGTATGGCATATGAACCAGAATTCCATTTATGTAAATCAACATCTGCACAGCGTTTTGAACAAAATGGTTTGTATTGTTCAGAGCGTTCATTTTTACCACATTCAATACATTTTTTCATTATTTTAATTCCACGCCGATTTTTGTATCAACAATAAATTTAATTTCTTTGTTAATTCGTTTTTCAATTTCTTTTGTCATATCACTTAAATCACCATTTTGTAAAGTATATATAACATTCGTTCCCGCATAAACGGTTGGCGTTCCCGCACCATTTAATGTTATTACCTTTTGTAATAATTCCAAACCAACGGTAATATTGTTTTTACCCCTTGGTTTGATTGGTGTTTGTAAAATTTCACTTATACTTGGGCTTGTTCGTTTGCGGGTCATTTCAACCAGACCAGTTTTTGTTAAGTCCATTACATCAAAAGTTCCATTTATATCTATCTTTTGCAATTCAGCTTTTAATATCTTTGGTAATTGTTTTGCCATACCACGATTTTTAAGACGAACAAAGTCAATTACAATCAAACCAGATAAGTTTCTTAGTACAATTTGCTTTGCAATGGCAACGGCTGCCCTTTTATTAAGCTTAAAGATGGCATCATCGCCCTTTTTCATTGTTTTCAAATCAGACGCATTAACATCAATTGCTATTAAGGCTTCGGTTTCATCAATTACAATATCCCCACCACCATCAAGCGATACTTTGCGTTCAAGTAATTCATCAACAACTTCGCTTATACCCGCTTCGTTAAATAAATTGCCTTTTTTAAATTCTTTTACCACAATATCAGAATTGCTTTTCTTTAAAGTCTTTAATGTTTGTAATGTTTCCAAACAATCGGTCACAAAGGCAGAACCGACAAGGGAATTTATAACCGTATTTTCAATTAAACCCATTGCGTCTTTTACCAAACCAACTTTACCAAGCTTCGTTGCCAAAATTTCCGTATGTGATTTTTTTAATTCATCATAAGATTTTTTAAGTGTGCTTTCTTCAATATCAACCGCGGTTGTTTTAATTACCACACCATCATTAGAACCAACAACTTTCGCCCCCAATCCTTCAAGGATTGACTTAACCTTGCCATTGCCAGCTTGCTTATCAAAACCAAAGCCTTTGCCATTGTTTGATATTTTAAAAAATCTGTTTTCTAAAACAATTCTTGTGTGAACAGCGGGCATCTTATCCATAAATCCATCACGGATTACTTGGACTAGTAAAGTTTGCCCTTCTGTTAACTTATTAAAGTTGTTTAAAACCGCATCAAAATTGCCAAGACTAAGTATTGCCATAGATTGTGCTTTGTTAACTTCCTTAACCCTTGCAACATATACCGCACCAACATTGGTTTTATTGTGAAATTGTTCAACGGTAAAAGAATTCATATCGCCATCTTTAATAGATGCGATACTTGTTTGTCCGATTTTATTTTCTATGTAATATTCCATTATGTCCACAAATGATTAAAGTGTTGTTCAATACGATTATCAATATCATCACGCACACGGCGGTAATATTCCAATTTTTGTTCACGGTTACCTTCGTGTACAGATGGGTCTTCAACATCCCACATTTCAACTTTTGCACCAGTTCGTGAAGCCGTACCTTGTACTGCTTTGTATGCTGATTCTGTGAATGTGACAATTAAATCCCACGGTTGCATTGCAAGGTATCCAATTGATTTTGGTTCGTGATTTAAAAGGTCAATTCCCTTTTCACCCATTACTGCGATTACAAATCCATCAAGGATTCCTTCTTCAATACCACCAGATGAAATAATTATACCATCTTTTTCCGTATTATCAGCAATACCAATTTTGTCTTGCAACAATGCGGCTGCCATTGGGGAACGGATTGAATTCATAGCACAACAAAATAATATTCTTTTCATAATTTTTTACCTTATGTGCATAATCGTTATTAATGTAAATAATCTGCGCGATGTTTCCGTATCAACGATAACATTGCTTTGAAGCATTTTTTCAAGCATTTCTGCACCTTCGTTATGAAGGGCACGCCTTGCCATATCAACCGTTTCAATTTGTGGGGCTGATAATGTTTTCATTGTTTCATAATAACTTTCGCAAATATACATATAATCTTTAATCAATCTGCGAAGCGGTTTTACCGAAAGCTTAAATGTATATACTGTTTCTTTGGATTCGTTTTGCACATCGGCAACAATTTTCATATCTTCTTCAATTGAGATTGATAATATATATGGACCTGTTATGCTTTCATCAACAATTTTAAAAGAATTATTATTAATTAAATCACGCATTGCTGTTTCGCGTTCGTTTTCGACAATCGCATCGCGTTTAATAATATTTTCATTTAATTCAACTTTTATAAGCTTGTTTGTTGTCGTCATTAGCTAACGCATTCCTCAAACTTATCAATCCAATATTGAATTTCTTCGTTTCTTGTTTTAAGTGCAGTACGGTTTACGATTAAACGGGAAGATATTTCCAAAATAGTATCAACTTCCCTTAATCCGTTTTCTTTTAATGTTTTACCCGTACTTACCAAGTCAACAATTCGTTGACTTAAACCAGTCATTGGGGCTAATTCCATTGCACCGTTTAATTTAATGATATCAACACCAATACCTTTGTTTTCAAAATATTGTTTTGTAAGGTTTGGATATTTACTAGCAATTCTTACATGTGAACAACCATCTGAATTAATATCGTCGCCTAAATCATTCGGTTGGGCAACAGACAATCTGCAATAACCAATTTTTAAATCAATTGGCGAATAAAGATTATCGTAATCAAATTCTTCTAGCACATCATTACCTGATATCCCCATATCCGCACCACCAAATGTAACAAAAGTTGGCACATCAAAGCTTCGCACCCTGATAATAGAAATATTTTCGTGGTTCGTTGCAAACTTTAAAGCCCTTGATTCTTTGTTGTAAAAATCATCTTCTGGAATTAAACCAATCTTTTTAAAGAAAGGGTCAAGTTCTTTAAGTATTCGCCCCTTTGGAACGGCAATAACTAATTCTTTGTTGTTTTCCATTTAAAAACACCTTTTTAAATATTGAATCTATTGCCTATAATGGCTTTTTTTTTACAAAAAATCTACTAAAACCTTGTATTTTTCATAAAAAAAAATTATGTTTGCCTTATGAATTCATTAGGAATAAACAAAGAACCAAAAGATACAAGAGTTGTCGTTGCCATGTCGGGTGGTGTTGACAGCTCTGTTGTGGCGTGCCTGCTTAAAGAACAAGGCTATGATGTAATTGGTATCACATTGCAACTTTACGACCACGGTGAAGCAATTCAAAAGAAAAATGCCTGCTGTGCGGGACAAGACATTGACGATGCAAGGGCAGTTGCAGGTAAAATGGGCTTCCCACATTATGTGCTTGATTATGAAAGCCTGTTTAAACAACAGGTAATTGACGACTTTGCTGATTCATATGTGCGCGGTGAAACACCAATTCCGTGTGTAAAATGTAATCAAACAGTTAAATTTAAAGATTTATTAACAAC
>JBMZFW010000027.1:0-14623 GCA_049615605.1 Alphaproteobacteria bacterium
TTATTTGTTCTTGCGTAAGGTCTTTTGTATCTTGCGAAAGTGTATCGTCAATGGGATTTGACTTTAATGATGCAAGCTTTTTAAGCAGTACACTTTCATTTGCTTTATAAGGTCTTTTTAATTTATCTTTATTTATAGTGATATCAGATTCATACGGGCTTTTTTTAACTTGTTCTTTAGAAAGTTTATTTTGTTTAATCTGTTTTTTCATTTCAGATTTATATCTTTGTTTTTTTTATTGTTGTTTTTTTCAGTTTCCATTCGGTCTCCTTATTTTATTATTGTTTTATCATTATAAATTATTTCTAAAAGTTTATCATAATAGTTAATATTTGTTTTTTCTTCTAGAATATTTATTGCTTGTGTATCTTTTAGATATTTATTGTTTTTAGCAGCATGTATTGGCTTTATACTTATTGGAAGTCCAGTAAGCTTAGAATATGACCTCATATTTGCGTCAGCTCCATTTTTTATTAACCCTTTGATAAAATCTGGGTTCTTGTTTTTTAATGCTGCGGCATATAAAGGGAAAAGATTGTCCAATTTAAGTCTATCATTTATTTTTCTATTAGATTTATTTAGAATTCGATTAAATATTTCTATATTGGTTGAATAAATTGCTGATAACCTTAAAGCATCAACCTTACTATTTGTTAGAATATTCACATCACTTCCAACATCTATTAATTTGCTTATCAAACTAATATCATTAAGCATAATAGCTGTATACAATGCTGAATTACCATGCTTATCTAAAAGATTTATATTTATGCCATTTTTGTATAATATATCAATATGATTTTTATTACCTGCACAATATACCGTTAAGTGTAAAATGGTATTACCATTTTTGTTTGTGATATTAATATCATTAGTATTTTGTATAAAGTTATTAATATTATCAAACTTTTTATATTCTTTATTCTTATCAGAAATACAATTCCAAAAATCTCTTTCTGTTTTTGCATAAACGCTAGAAAACATAAACATTGATATAATAATTGTAAGTATTTTTTTAATCATAAATATATAATATCAAAAATAGATATTTATTACAATCTGTGATTGTTTAAATTTTTGACATAAAAAAACACCGCAAGCAAAATCCAAATTTTGGACGCACTTGTGGTGTTTTCAAAATAAGTATAGGATAAAAATCCTTGATTGTCAAGTGTTGTTTTTTAGTTTTTTGTTTTAATATCTCAAAAGCCTTTTTTTCTACGGGGTTATCATCATCTTTATTTATATAATACAAGGCATTTTTTCCATTTTTATTTTTTACATTAACATCAGCACCCAATTCAATAAGTGTTTTAATAATTGGAATCTTTGTTAATAGCCTCAAACCTGAAGCATACATTAATGGAGTTTTTCCTGATTCATTTTTTGCGTTAACATCCGCACCTGCGACCACTTTGTGGTCTTGTTGTCAAAAAAAGTAATGTGAAGATAATAACAGAATTAAAATATATTTATAGGTGTCATTTATTGACAAAACATAGTCCTTATTAGATAATTATATAATAAACATATAAAGTTAATATATTAATGTTAAAGATTAACTATTATAAAGGATTTAAAAAAATGAGTGTTCCAAACAAAGCGAAATATGTAATTATAGGTGCTGGTATCCACGGTTTATCAACCGCTTGGCATTTAGGGCAGATGATGGATAATGTGGAAGAAAACGATATTCTAGTAATTGATAAAACTGGTATTGCCGCGGGTGCTTCGGGTATTGCGTGCGGGGTTGTTCGCAACAACTATTACCAACCTGCAATGCGTGAATTAATGGCACATTCAGTAAGGGTATGGGAATCAGACGCAGAAGGTTTTTCATACAACCCAGTTGGTTATATGCAAATAAGCCACGAAGGAATGCACGAAGACATTTGTGAAATCCACAAACAACAACAAGAAATCGGATATGAAAGTACATTGATTGAAGGCGAACAAGATTCAATGGACTATATGAAAACTATTTTCAGTGACTGGCAAGCAAAAGGCATTACATCTGTTCTGCACGAAAAGAAAGGTGGTTATGCCAACAATACAAAGGCTATTTATGCCCTTGCTAATCGTGCTGAAAGTGTCGGTGCAAGGATTATGACGGGTGTAACAGTAACTGGATTTGAATCTGAAAGCGGTTCTGATGCAATTAAATCTGTAAAAACAGACAAAGGCAACATTGAATGTGAAAAGGTAATTGTTGCCGTTGGTCCGTGGGCGCATAAGTTTTGGGAAATGTTGGAATTACCAAAAACTGTTGATATTAAATCAGCAGACGGGACAATGCACGAAGGTGTGGATATGTGGCGTTATTGGATGTTGGAAGAAGGTGTTCTTGGTGTTGAACCAGGTTTCCTTATGCAAAATGACGGTTCAATGCCACCAGTAATCCACGTTGATACAGACCAACCATTACATTCTTGTGTTGATGGAAGTTTACTTCACGAAGGTGGTTGGGGTATTTATTATAAACCTGATTTCCACTTTAACGGTGTACAAGGTGGTGCAATGCCATACCCAGTTAATAAACCAGTGGAACAAGTACAACTTGACCCTTATGGAATTGATAACCCTGAATTCATTGTTGATGATAACTTTGCACATATGTGGGTGTCTGCACTTGCATTTTGTAACAAACGCTTTGAAGACCAAATGGGCAAATACAGAAAAGAGCCATCGGGTGGACTTGGTTGTTTCACACCAGACAGCTTCCCTGTGTTTGACACATTAAGACAAAATGTAATGTTCCTTGCGGATTCAAACCACGGTTATAAAATGATTGGTATTGGTGAATTGGCGGCCAAAGAATTACTTGGCGAAAAACAATCATTACTTGAACCATTCAGATTAAGCCGTTATGAACAAGGTAAATTGCACCCTGTTTCAAACAGTCCATTCCCGTGGTCATAAGGAATAAAAATGAAAATACCAGCCGTCTTTGAAAAATTAAACAAAGGTACAACTTTAAAAGTTGGTGTAATACTTTTGAATGATTTTTCAATGATGGCGTTTTCAAATTCTACCGAACCACTGCGTGCGTTAAACCGTATATTACAGAAAGATATTTTTGAACCAAGTTATTTAGGATTTAATGCAACAAACAAGATTGCATCAAACGGCATTAATGTAAATGTTCAAAATATTTTTGAAGTAAACGAAGATTACGACATATATATGTTTATTGGTGGGTATTACAACAATGATACATCAATTAATGAAAAAGTTATATCTTGGATTCGCGATAAACATTACAAAGGTAAAACCTTTATCGCGGTTAGTGGCGCAAGCTATCTGTTGGCAAAAACAAAAATTCTTGATGGTAAAAAGTGTACTATTCACTGGGAATACCTTGATATATTCAAAGAAGAAAATCCAGACATAATTACAACTGATAACATTTACGAAGTTGATGGTAATATTATTACTGTTTCTGGTGGTTCAGCGGCATTTGATTTAATGTTGTTAATCGCGGAACAATATTTCGGACAAGAAATTGCAACTGATGTTGCCGACCAATTCATTCATCAAAAACGAAGAAGTTCTGATGAATTACAACACAGTACATATATTGAAAAATATGGTATTCATAATGAAAAAATGATTCAAATTTTACACTATATGGAAAATCACATAGAAGACCCAATTTCAATAAATGATATTGCAAACTTAATTAATATAAGTTCACGCCAAATCAATCGCCTGTTTACAAAATATCTTAATGAAAAACCATACACTTATTATTTAAACATGCGCTTAAAAAAGGCACAGTCATATTTACAGTCTACTTCTATGCCGATATCACAAATATCAATAGCTTGTGGATTTTCATCATTTTCACATTTTTCAAAAGCTTATAAAAATTTATTTACCCATAGCCCTAAAATGGAAAGGGAATTAAAAAATGCAAGTTAACAATGTAATTGAATTAAAGAAAAAAGCCCTGCATATTATCGCAGGTAATTACCCCGATGATGTGGCACAAAGGGCAAGGATTTTACTTGCCGATGTCTTGGGTGTTGGTTTTTCTGGAACAATTACTCCAGTTTCAAAAACATTAACAAATCATATTAAAAAATATTACACTGGCGATGACCCAATTTTATTTTCTGGGGGTAATGCGGGGGCGATTGGTTGTGCATTGCACGGCGGTTCAACAGTTGACAGCATTGATGCCCACGATGGACACCCATTAACCAAAGGACACACTGGTTGTGCGTTAATACCCGCCCTGTTAATTGCAAAAAATAAATTTAAACCAAATATGACAGGCAAAGAATTACTTGGATATGTTGTGGCAGGTTATGAAATTGGTACCCGCCTTGGAATTGCCCAACACGAAGTTGAACCAACATATCACGCATCTGGTTCTTGGATGGCAACTGCCACTGCATTCTTTGCGGGTTTAATAGCCGATGTTGATGATGACACATTAAAATCCGCCGTTGGTGCGGCGGAATATCACGCCCCTATTTCAAATATGATGCACGGGGTCGCTTATCCTGCGATGGGTAAGGACAGTTCTGGTTATGGTTGTATGGTTGGGATTCAATCATTATTACTTGCAATTGATGGGTATGATGGCGGTGTAAACAGTTTAATTTACGATCCAAACAAACAAAATGTTTGGAATGATTTAAATGAAAATTGGATTACAATGACAACTTATGTAAAAATGTATCCCGTTTGTCGTTGGGCACAACCACCTATTGAAGCGTTAAGACATACAATAAAACAAAACAACTTATCAAATAATGACATAAGCAAAGTTATTGTTAAAACATTCCATCATTCTTATGCCCTGTATCAAGGCGTACCAAGAAATACAGAAGAATCTCAATACAGTGTGGTATTCCCACTTGCTTGTTTATTAACCCATAACCGTATTGATGCGGATATGATGGTAAATGGTATGAATGACGATACAATCATTCAAACAATGAATAAAATTGAAATGCGTGAAGACGACCAATATTCCGCAAAATTCCCAGCCGAACGCTGGGCTAGTGTGGAAGTCCACACAACTGGTGGTGATGTGTTTAATTCCCCTGATATGCAGGCAAGGGGTGATGCCACAACACCAGTAAGTGATATGGAAATGCAAGAAAAATTTATGCAATATTGCCAACCAGTGCTTGGTGATATGGCTGAAACACTATTTAATTTGTGTATGACAATAGACACGGATGAAAATGCAGTAAACCAATTAACAAAAATTGTAAATAGGACAATATAAATGACAAGAACACGAAGACGCGAAAAACCAGTAAAAGAAATTTCACCAGTTGTAAACGGTGGCTTGCAAGGTGGACAATACAAACCACTTAGCGATGAACAAATGGAACTAATTGTTTCATCAGCAAAAAAAGTTCTGTGGCGAACTGGTGTCGAAATTATGGAAAGTAATTGCCGTACATTTTTAGAAGGTCAAGGTTGCCGTGTTGACACGGAAAAAAACAGAGTTTATTTCCCAGAAGAATTAATTGATAAAGCATTATCAACAATGGCACCAACCGTATTACTTGCAGGGCGTGAAGAAAAGCACGACCTTGTCCTTGGCGGTGCAAATGTTTACATGGGCACTGGCGGTGCGGCGGTGAATATGTTGGACTTAGATGGGAAAATCCGCAATACAACATTGCAAGACAACTATAACATTGGCAGGTTATGTGATAAATTGGATAATATTCACTTTTATATGCGTCCTGTAACCCCAAGAGATGTTGGCAATGATGTAATTGACATTAATTCCGCTTATGCTTGTTTATCCGCAACAAAAAAACATGTAATGAGTAACATTTACGAACCATCAAGTGCAAAAGATATTCGTAAGCTTGGCGAATTATTGGTTGGTGGTAAAGAAGAATTTGATAAACGTCCCCCTGTTTCATTAACAGCTTGTTGGACGGTTTCCCCGTTAAGATATGCAATGGAAACAGTCGAAGTACTTGATGCAATCATTGAACAAGATATTCCAGTGGTAATTTCAACTGCACCACAGGCGGGCGCAACTTCACCAGCGGCACTTGCCGGTTCATTGGTACAAATTATTGCAGAGCAGTTATCTGGGATTGTTTATGTTAATTTAATGAAACCTGGTTATCCATTAATTATGGGATGTGTTCCCGCACAGGCTGATTTAAGAACAGGTGCATTTACAGGCGGATCTGGTGAATTTTCATTACTACACGCTTGTTGTGCCCAGTTATCACAGTACCTAAAAATTCCAATTTATAATTCATCTGGTATTTCGGATTCAAAAGAACCTGATGCCCAAGCGGGTATGGAAAAAGGTATAACTGGTGTAACAGCGGCACTTGCCGGTTCAAATTACATTCACCATTCAGCGGGTTTCCTTGAAAGTTTATTAACCGTTGCATTTGAACAATATGTCATTGATAACGATATTAATGGGGAAATTATGCGTATCTTAAAAGGCATTGATTTCAGTGAAGAAAGTTTATCACTTGATGTAATTGACGAAGTTTGTAATGGTATCGGGCATTACCTAGGTCACCCACAAACAATTGCACTTATGAATACAGAATATTTATATCCAGAAGTAATGGACCGTTCAAGCCGTGAAGATTGGAATGAAGCGGGTAAAAAAGATGTAAGACAAAGGGCAAAAGAATATGCCACTTCTATCCTAGAAAGCCATTTCCCAAAAGTTATCCCCGATGAAATTGATGCGGAAATTCGCAAGCAATTTAATATCGTGCTAGATAAAGAAAAAATGGAAAAGTTTAATGTCTAAAATATTAATATTTGAAGGTAATACAAGACAGAAATGTGAAGAACAATTATCTGATAATATAAAACCATATTATATTGTTTTCCAAGATGTCGTAAATCATTTTACAAATAACAATGAATACGATGTTATGTTTCCTTGTGATACGGATTACACCCCATTAACAACAGAAACATTACAACAATACGATTATATATTTATTACCGGTTCTGGGGTAAGTTGTTCCGCGTCTTGTAATGACCCAATTGCCGACAACTTTAAAAAACAAATGGAATTTATATTTAATTCAAATGTTCCGTGTTATGGAAGTTGCTGGGGGATGCAAGTTGCATGTAATTATGTTGGCCTGAAAACTGGGGAAAATCCAAACGGAATTGAAGTTCCCCTTGCACATAATATCACATTAACAAAAGACGGGGAAAACCACCCTATGTTTAACGGGCGAACAAGACAGTTTGATGCATTTTGTATTCACAGGGATATTGTTTTTGAAAATTTTTCAAATAGTGAAATAACTGTTCTTGCATCAAATAAAAATACCACAGTACAAGCGGTGGAAATAAAGCACAACGAAGGTATTTTTTGGGGAACACAATATCACCCAGAAATTTTAGAAGACCGCATAAGATATCCACTTAAAAACAATTTAAACCATTATAAAGAAGTTAAATTATTTAAAGATAACGAAACCGTTGATTCAATAATGGAAAAAACAATGGCTAACAATCCTGATGATTTAAAAGATTATGATAATCACGCCATTGAAATTAAGAATTTTCTAAACTATTTTAAAAAATAAAACTCTAATAAAAAAGGGCGGATAATCCGCCCTTAATTTTTTAACGATTACTTAAAGTAAACATCTTCAAATGTGTAGTAACCTTGTTTATGGCGACCACCATTTACAATGTTTTCCTTACCAGCATTTAATATATTACGGAAGTGTGGTTGTACAAGAACTGCATCATCATATAAAATATCTTGCGCCTTTTTCATAATCTTTGAACGCTTTGCAACATCGGCTGTTGCATTTGCTTTGTCCAGAAGTTTATCAAATTTTGAATTGCTGTATGCACTTTCATTCCATTTTGCACCAGTTCTGTATGCAAGATTGTATACCATTGTACCCAATGGACGACCACCCCATACCGTAATAGCAAATGGTGCTTTTGTCCATACTTTCCAGTATGCAGAAACCGTTACAATTTTAATTTTAAGCTTAATGCCAATTGGGGCAACTTGCTTTTGTAAAATTTGTAATAATTCCTGTTGGTAAACACCATTTGTATTACCAGTTACAATTTCCAATTCAAGACCATTTGGATAGCCCGCCTCTTTAATTAAGCGTTTTGCTTTTTTATAATCCTGTTTATGACCAATTTTACCTGGATATTCAGGGTGCGTTTCAGAAATATGAGTATTTTCACCATAAGATGCTGTATTACGCATTACATCTTCCACATATGGACGGGTATCCACACATGCAACGATTGCTTGGCGTAATTTTTTGTTATCAAATGGTTTATTCTTTAAGTTCATACGAATTGCATCTGTGGCAGCTGTTTTTACTTGGAATAATTTAACATTTGGTGTTGCTTCAATTATTTCCAAGTCAGCAGGACCAACCGCATGTAATAAATCAACTTGGTTTGACGCTAGTGCAGCGGCACCCACTTCTGTTTTGTTACCTAAGTCAACAATTGTTATTTTGTCTAGGTAAGCATTACGGCGCCAGTAATTTTCATTACGAACAAGTTCAACCTTGCGACCAGTCTTGTATGATTTAAGTTTAAATGCACCTGTACCGATTGCACTTTTCGTCCAATCTGTTGAACCATCATAATCTGGGTGTAAGATTGCACAAGTATAGTTGTTAAGCATTTCTGGAATTGCTAGCTCAGGTTTTGATAACTTAAGCGTAATAGTTCTTCCACTTAATGAAACTTTTTTAACATTAGATAATGCAGATTTATTTGATGATTTTGAATTTGGCGCTAACCAACGGTCAATATTTTTCTTAACAACTGATGCTGTTAAATCATCACCATTGCTGAATTTAACACCTTTACGGATTTTAAATTTCCATACTGTTAAGTCATCATTTGACGACCAAGATTCAGCTAGACTTGGGCGTGTTACATTATCTTTTCCTAACCTAGTAATATAATCACAAATTTGATGAACAACTGTTGCTTGTTCAAAGTTTGCCATATTTGCTGGATCGGCTAATTCATTAACAACCATTCCGTATCTTAGGTGTCCACCTTTTTTACCAGATGCTTCGGCTTGACTTGGTTCAACTAAACCAAGTACACCATATGCTGATGCAGATGTTACCCCAATAAAGCCATAGTGCGTAAAAATTCACGACGATCAATTTTGTTTGCCTTAACATCTTTGATTAATTTATCAACCGCCGAATGCGGCTTTTCACCTGTAAGAGTTTTAATATCTTTTGTCATTATTTTCTCCATGTTTTAAGTTTTATATTTTCATGCCACTATCAAAACAATAAGACAGACTCCCTAAATCATCTATTGTTTTTTTATAAAATAGTGTGCCCACTTTATATTATACCATAAAATATAGCTATGAAATATTAAATAATAATGACATTTTTTTATATATTATTGACGACAAGTAGCCATTAAGCGAACAAATGCGAAGGGTAATTGATAATAATTTAAAAAATATATTTTAATGAGTCAAGAATCAAGAAAGCCAATCCAGATTTTACAGATAGTAAATGATAGGATTGGCTTTCGCAGATAATTGATAATTAAAATTTATTTTTTACCTTTGTGACGAAGACGCAGGCGAAGCGCATTCAACTTAATAAAGCCTTCTGCATCTTTTTGGTCGTATACTTGGTCTTCTTCAAATGTTACATGTTCTTCACTGTACAGGCTGTACGGTGATGAACGACCAACAGTTGATATTGCACCCTTCATTAATTCAAGGGTTACTGTGCCTGTTACATTTTCCTGTGATTTATCAATAAGGGCTTGCAACATTTCACGCTCTGGTGAGAACCAGAAACCATTGTAAATAATTTTCGCATAGCGTGGCATAAGTTCGTCTTTTAAATGCCCTGCTTCACGGTCAAGTGTTAATTCTTCCATTGCACGGTGTGCGTGTAATAGAACTGTACCACCCGGTGTTTCATAGATACCCCTTGATTTCATACCAACAAATCTGTTTTCCACAATATCGGCACGACCGATACCATTGCGACCACCCATTTCATTTAATGTTTCAAGAATTGTTGCAGGCGACATTTTTTTACCATTAATGGCAACCGCATCACCCTTTTCAAATTCAACGGTAATTGTTTCTGGTTCGTTTGGTGCGTCCTTTGGATCAACCGTTCGTGAATAAACATAATCAGGTGCTTTTTCATTTGGATCTTCAAGGACTTTACCTTCTGCAGAAATATGAAGCATATTCGCATCAACAGAAAATGGTGCTTCACCCCTTTTGTCTTTTGGAACTGGTATTTGGTGTTTTTCCGCATATTCAATTAATTTAGTACGGCTGTGTAAATCCCATTCACGCCACGGGGCGATTACTTTGATTTCTGGATTAAGGGCATAAGCCGATAATTCAAATCTTACTTGGTCATTACCTTTGCCCGTTGCACCGTGTGCGATTGCGTCGGCACCAGTTTCTTTGGCAATTTCAACCAATCTTTTTGAAATTAATGGACGGGCAATTGATGTACCCAATAAATATGTACCTTCGTAAACAGTATTTGCACGGAACATTGGGAATACAAAATCACGCACGAATTCTTCACGCAGGTCTTCAATATAAATTTCTTTGATACCCAGTTGTTCTGCTTTGGCTCTTGCAGGTTCAAGTTCTTCGCCCTGTCCCAAGTCCGCAGTAAATGTTACAACTTCACAGTCATAAGTATCCTTTAACCATTTTAAAATGATTGATGTATCTAAACCACCTGAATATGCCAGTACAACTTTTTTTACCATAATCTTTTCCTTTATTAAAACTTCTCAAATAATTTTAAATAATTATAAAAATCCCTCAAGGAATTTTAAAAGTAATAAGAATTGTTAAGTTTGTGAACGACGCGTACAATTAGTACGCGAGAGAACAAACTTGCAATTATTATACTTTTAAAATTTCTTGCAATTCGCCTTCTTCAAACATTTCCTTCATAATATCACAACCGCCAATAAATTCGCCATCAATATATAATTGTGGAATTGTTGGCCAATCTGAATATTCTTTGATTGCTTCGCGTACTGCCATATCGTCCAGTACATTTATGGCTTTGTATTCGCAACCACAGTGTTCCATAATTTGTGCCGCCAATGAAGAAAATCCACATTGTGGGAAAATTGGTGTACCTTTCATATAAAGGACAACTTTGTTTTCCGTCACATCTTTTTTAATTTGTTCCATTGCTGTATTTGTCATTTTAAATCCTTCCTTAATCCAAAGGTAATGTTTTTAATTGCAAGGCGTGAAGTTCATCACCCATTTTATCGCCAAGTGCGGAATAAACCAGTTTATGCTGTTGAATGCGACTTAATCCCGTGAATTGGCTTGATTTTACAACCGCAGCCCAGTGGTCGCCGTCCCCTGCCAAGTCGGTCATTTCAACAACCGCATCAGGGAATGATTTTTTAATTTCGTCTACTATTTCATCAGCACTCATTGGCATAATAATTATTCCTTATTAGTTAATAGGTCAGTTAAATATGTTTTGTTTTTGCTCATTTATTCTCACCTAAAAAATATTAAATTAAATTAGGCTAGATAATAATACAAAAGCATTGAAATTTAAAGAAAAAAATTAAAAAAATCTAATAGTTAAGCATTGAATTTTGAAGATAATGACAGATTTAAAATCTATTTTTTTAATTGCCGTCATCAATAACGCTATTTATCAACATCGCCACCACAACAAGTGTAGTACCAATAACGATATTCATTGTAAATGGTTCACCCAATAAAGAAGTTGCCGTTAATACACCAACAACTGGTTCAATTACGATAAATTGCGCGGTTCTGGTTGCAGACAAGTATTTTAAGCAAATTGTATATAATAAATATGCAATAACAGTTGCACCAATACTTAACACCAACAAAGCACCCCAAGTTTTTGTGGTATATACTGTCACATCAGGAAGTCCATAAATTGGGCTTGCAAGTAAAAATGAAACAAAGCCAAAAACAATAGTCCAGCCAAGCATTCCATTTACCGATACATTTTTAAACAATGGTTTTTGTAAAACGATTGAAATACCCGCAAAGATATTTGCCATCATAATAAAGAATACACCCATCAATTTTGCACTTTCTGGCATACCAACAACAACTATTAAACCAATAAGTGATAGTATCGCCACCCAATAATTTGATTTAACTGGCTTTTGCTTTAAATACATATAAGCAATAATCATTGTAAATGTACCTTCCAATCCCACTGCGATTGAGGCAACGGACGCATCAACATATTGCAATCCCATAAATTGAAAAGTTAATGTGGCAACATATGCTGTAAAACCAACAATAAATAATAATCCAAAGTCTTTTTTATTTGGCAGTCCATTTTTATAAATATCAAAAATAAGAATTGGTAAAACGCAAAGTGCTGATAACAACATTCGCATAAAGTTTAATTCAAACAATTCCAATTGTTCATAAGCAATTTTGCCCGCACTGAATGATACCCCCCATAGTGATACAGATAAAATACCAAGTATTGGTGATATTCGGGCAACAAGACTCATAAAATATTATTTACCAAAAACGCGTTTGAAAATCGTATCAACGTGTTTAGTGTGATATTCAATATCAAACATTTCGTCAATTTGTTCCGCTGAAACGGCTTTTGTCACATCGGCGTCTGCTTTTAATAAATCTTGGAATGTTGTTTTGTTTGCCCAACTTTCCATAGCATTTCTTTGTACCAATTTATAAGCGTCTTCCCTTGAAACACCCGCTTGTGTAAGGGCAAGTAACACCCTTTGCGAATTATGTAAACCACCAAGTTGGTCAAGATTGCGTTGCATTTCTTCTGGGTAAACAACAAGGTTTTCAATTACGCTGCCAAGACGGTTAAGTGCAAAATCAAGTGTCACCGTTGCATCAGGACCAATTCCGCGTTCAACAGATGAATGTGAAATATCGCGTTCGTGCCACAGGGCAACATTTTCCATTGCTGGAACAACGCTCATACGAACCAATCTTGCAAGACCAGTTAAGTTTTCTGTAAGTACTGGGTTTCGTTTGTGTGGCATTGCCGAAGAACCTTTTTGTCCCTTAGAGAAAAATTCTTCTGCTTCACGAAGTTCAGTTCGTTGCATATGACGAATTTCAACCGAAATGTTTTCAATGCTTGATGCAATTACACCCAATGTTGCAAAGAACATAGCGTGACGGTCGCGTGGGATAACCTGTGTTGAAATTGGTTCAATTTCAAGACCCATTGCTTTTGCAACGTGTTCTTCAACCGCTGGGTTAATGTTTGCAAATGTACCCACCGCACCAGATATTGCACAAGTAGCAATTTCTTTTCTTGCACTTTCCAATCTTTCTTTACCGCGTTTCATTTCCGCATAAAATCTTGCAAGTGTTAAACCAAATGTTGTTGGTTCGGCGTGAATACCGTGTGAACGACCAATACGAATTGTGTATTTGTGTTCTTCGGCTCTTTTTTCAAGGGCATCCAGCACCCTGTCCATATCGGCAAGTAAAATATCAGCCGCTTGTGTTAATTGAACATTAAGGCAAGTATCAAGAACATCTGAAGATGTCATACCTTGGTGCACAAACCTTGCAGGTTCGCCCACATATTCAGCTAAGTTAGTTAAGAATGCGATAACATCGTGTTTTGTTTCCGCTTCAATTTCGTCAATACGGGCAACTTCAAAATTACCTTTATCCCAAACTTGCTTTGCCGCTTCTTTTGGAATAACGCCTAGTTCCGCTTGTGCATCACAGGCGTGTGCTTCAATTTCAAACCAAATTTTAAATTTGTTTTCTGGTTCCCAGATTTTAACCATTTCTTCACGTGCATAACGAGGTATCATTTTTCTATCCTTAACTAATTAAATTATTGTTTAAGCGGAATGTATCAAAAATAAGCAAATTTTACAACATATTATTATATTGTAAATACAACAATTTATGATATATTAGTAAAACTTAAAAACGAAAGGGAAAACACAATGACTTTAACATTACCTGAATTACCATATGCATACGATGCATTAAACCCATATATGTCGGCGGAAACTTTGGAATTCCACCACGACAAACACCACAATGCTTATGTGGTTAACGGCAACAAATTACTTGAAGGCACTGGTCTTGAAGGCAAATCACTAGAAGAAATCGTTAAAGGTTCTTGGGATCAAGGTTTAACTGGTTTATTTAACAACGCTGCACAGCACTGGAACCACATTGAATTCTGGAAGATGATGGCACCGAAAAGCGGTAACATTCCATCGGAACTTGAAAACAAAATCGTTGAAGATTTTGGTTCTGTTGATGAATTCAAAGCAAAGTTCTGTGAAGCAGGTGCAACACAGTTTGGTTCTGGTTGGGCTTGGCTTGTTCTTAACGACAGCGGTAAGCTAGAAGTAACAAAAACAGCAAACGGTGAAAACCCATTAGTACACGGTGGCACTGCATTACTTGGTTGTGATGTTTGGGAACACTCTTACTATATTGATTACCGCAATGCACGTCCTGATTACTTAAAAGCATTTGTTAATGACTTAGTAAACTGGGAATATGTTGCTGAACGCTTTGGCAATGCAAAGTAATTAGTCAATTAATTAAAAAGAAAGCCTTGTTTTTTACAAGGCTTTTTTTATAAGGTTATTTTATGAA
>JBMZFW010000028.1:0-14203 GCA_049615605.1 Alphaproteobacteria bacterium
AGTTCCAATTCTTTAACATCAATTTCACCCCATCTACCATTTAAGCGGTTGCGATAATGACTGCCAAATCCAGTTGAACCAGAATAATTTACATCCAATACGGCAAAGCCACGACTTGTCCAAAATTGAATTTTGGGATTGTATTCGGTTGTTGCTTGTCCCGTTGGTCCGCTGTGTGATTTTACAATAAGCGGTGGGATTGTGTTATCGTATTCGGGATTTTTCGGGGCATAATAATATGCGTATATGGTATCGTTTGTTTCGTTTTTAAAATTAACTTTTTTCGGGGCGGAAATATAATCATCATTAATTGGTAAATCTTTGCCACAATCAATTATTGTTTTTTTGTCATTATTCATAATAACAACTTCACTTGGCTTGTTTGACTTTCGTCCCACAAATGAAACCGTATTATCATTACCCGTTAAGCCATCAAAATAAACATAATCAGTTTTAATTTTGTTAAATCCGTCATTTGATAACTTACCAATTACCCAATCACCATTTTCTGTCCCACAGGCAATAACCGTATCGTTAATAACGGTGTATGTTGTCATTCCATAAACCCATAATGGCATATAAAAATCTATGTCAGTTTTAAAAATGTTTTGACTATTTTTAAAAATATTAAAATATTCGCCAGTGTCTTTGGCATAATAAACATTGCCATTGTTTAATAGGGGTTGGAAATGACCAATGCCATCACTTAATATTGTTTTGTTATTGTTTTCCAGCATTATAACTGCTGAATTATCCCACGGCATATGTGGTAAATTCCATTCAAGCCATATTGTCTTATCCGTATCTGATTGTGGTGCGTGATAAAAATCAGCCCCTTGGTCAATAATGTTATATTCATTGGTATTCAAATCAATTTGCCCAATGTGTTGTTTTGGGAAATGTCCGTTTCGTTCTTCGGCGACAAATAATATTAAATTATTATTATAACTTATATCGCCATAATTATATTGTTGGCTTGATGTTAATTGTTTTAAACCCTCATTATTTACAAGATACAATTCACCATCTTTGGAATTTGAAAATACAACACCGAAATCGGTTGGGCAAAAACAAATACCACCATAAACATTTATTTTTGTTTTGATATATATGCCATCTGGTATTTCGTGTCGTTTATCATTTCCATTAATATCTGTTGATGCAACAGATACACCCTTGTTATCGGCACTTATTGTGGTATAATAAACTCTATCATTAAAAACTTTGGTATGGGCAAAGTTGTCGCTTGCCCCCATTGTTTCAATATTAAGTGGTGAATTAAGTATTTTCATAATTGATAATATATATTATAATTATAAAATATAAAAGAGAACAGGGATTATTTTTTATGTATTTTGATAAAAAGTTTAGACAACAATTAAAAGACTTATTCTTATGGCGTCGTGATGTCCGCAGATTTGACAGCCGTCCCATTGATGATGAATTGTTGGGCGAAATAATTTCACAAGCAATGCTTGCCCCATCGGTGGGGTTATCGCAACCGTGGCGATTTATCCAAGTGGAAGATAAAAAAATTCGCGGTAAAATAATTGAAAATTACGAAGTTGAAAATGAAAAGGCTTCTAAACTTTATGATGATGAAAAGGCTGAATTATACCGCTCATTAAAATTGGCGGGTTTAAAAGAAGCACCAGTTCACCTTGCAATCTTTGCCGAAGAAGAAACAAAGACAGGCAGTGGTCTTGGTCGTCAAACAATGCCGGAAACAATTCATTATTCTGTTGTTGCGGCAATTGAAAACCTTTGGCTTGCGGCAAGGGCAAATGGTGTTGGTATGGGGTGGGTTTCAATTCTTGACCCATTAAAAGTTTGCGAAACACTTGAAACACCAGAAAATTGGTACTTTATTGGATATATGTGTATCGGTTATCCGCAAGAAGAACATACCGACCCAGAATTAATCCGTGCAGGGTGGGAAAAAGTACTAGATACTAGCAAAGTTTTATTCAAAAAGTAAATTTCTTTAAAAAACGGTAAAAAATGGCAAAAATAAGCTATTTTTATACAAAAAGTGCATTTTTTTATAAAAAATATTAATTTTTTGCTTGTGTAATGTGTTATCTGCAATTATACTAATTTAAATTTAAAAAAGTTGTAAAAATTAACAAAAAACGATAATTTTTGTTAAAAAATACGAAAAAATTGTTATTTTTTATGATTTTATGAAGGATTTGATAAATGACAAACATTTTGATTATAAATGGACCTAATTTAAATATGTTGGGCACGCGTGAACCAGAAGTATATGGTTCGGAAACTTTATCTGATTTAGAAAGCTTATGCAAAGATTGGGCAAAAGACAATGGCTTAAGCGCTGATTGTATGCAATCAAACCACGAAGGTGAAATTGTTGATGCCATTCAAAATGCGGATAAAGAATGCGGTGCAATTATAATCAATGCAGGTGCATATACACATACATCGGTTGCAATCCGCGATGCCATATCATCAATTAAGACCGATGTTTACGAAGTTCACATTTCAAATATTCACGCCCGTGAAGAATTCCGCCACAACAGTTATATTTCATCTGTTGCAAAAGGTGTGGTGTGCGGATTTGGATTGTTGGGATATAAATTAGCAATTGAAACAATAGCAACAAATTTAAAATAAAAGAGGAAAACTACTATGAGTAAAGATAAATTTGATTTAGATCAGGCAACTATTAAGTCATTAGCAAAATTGATTAACAAAGAAAACCTTGCTGAGATTGAAGTTGGAAATGGCGATGATTACATTCGTGTAACACGCACCGTTGCGGGTAATGTTGTTGCATCTGCACCAGCGCCTGCACCTGCACCTGTGGCAACACCACAAGTTACAACGCCTGTAACTGCACCTGCGGAAAACAAAGTATCAGGCGGTGATAACCCAGATGCGGTTAAATCACCAATCGTTGGTACGGCTTATCTTGCCCCATCACCAGATGCAGAACCATTCATTACTGTTGGTAAATCTGTTAAGAAGGGCGATACTTTAATTATTGTAGAAGCAATGAAAGTAATGAATCCAATTACTGCAACAAAAGACGGAACAGTTTCTGAAATATTAGTTGGTGATGGTGAACCAGTTGAATTTGAACAACCATTGGTAATTGTATCTTAAGATTGGGCTTTTCAAATGATTAAAAAATTATTAATTGCCAATCGTGGTGAAATCGCAGTACGAATTATTCGTGCCTGTCGTGAGATGGGGATAAAAACTGTTGCGGTTCATTCATCGGCGGATGCGGATTCAATGCATGTTAAAATCGCTGATGAAGCGGTATGTATTGGTCCTGCAAAATCACAGCATTCATATTTAAATATTCCTGCCATTTTATCGGCGGCACAAATCACAGGCACAGATGCTATTCACCCAGGTTTTGGTTTCTTATCTGAAAATGCAGACTTTGCTGAATTGGTTGAAGAGCACGGATACACATTTGTTGGTCCAACGGCACAACACATTCGTGTTATGGGTGATAAAATCCAAGCCAAAGAAACAGCGGTTGAATTGGGTATTCCAGTTGTGCCGGGTTCGGACGGCGAAGTAAAAACAGTTGATGAAGCCCGTTCTTGGTCTGAAAAAATTGGTTTCCCATTAATTATCAAAGCCGCATCTGGCGGTGGTGGTCGTGGTATGAAAGTTGCCAATTCTGCCGATGAACTGGACGAAGCATTTAATATCTGTCAAACCGAAGCACTAGCTGCGTTTGGCGATGGTGCTGTTTATATGGAAAGATACCTTGGTATGCCTCGTCACGTTGAAATTCAAGTGTTCGGTGACGGTAATGGTAATGCAATTCACTTTGGTGAAAGGGATTGTTCCGTACAACGCCGACACCAAAAAGTTATTGAAGAAGCACCAGGTCCTGTAATTACGGAATCGCTTCGCCAAGAAATTGGTTCAGTTTGTGCAAATGCAATGGCGAAAATGAATTACCGCGGTGCAGGTACAATTGAATTCTTGTACGAAAATGGTGAATTCTTCTTTATTGAAATGAATACACGAATTCAGGTGGAACACCCAGTAACGGAACTTATTACAGGTTCTGATTTAATCAAAGAACAGATTAAAGTTGCAAGCGGTCAAGGTCTTACATTTACGCAAGACCAAGTAAAAGTTAATGGTCATTCAATTGAATGTCGTATTAATGCGGAAGACCCAGAAACATTTATGCCAATGCCAGGTAAAGTTGATTTATATCACGCGCCGGGCGGTCTTGGTGTGCGTGTTGACAGCCACTTATACGCGGGTTATTCAATTCCACCGCATTATGACAGTATGATTGCAAAACTTATCGTTCACGCACCAACACGTGAAGAGGCAATTGTTCGTATGAAGCGCGCTTTAAATGAATATATCATTCAAGGGGTTAAAACCAATATTCCATTACACCTTAGATTATTGGATGAAGAAGGTTTTAAATCTGGTGATTATACAATTCACTGGCTTGAAGAACTAATGGGTCTAAAATAAACAATGGTTAAGACTGTCGGCTTTATTGTTATTGGTGATGAAATTCTCAATGGTCGTACAGCGGATAAAAACATTAATACCATTGCCAAGGCAATTGATGATTATGGTTTTGATTTGGTGGAGGTTCGCATAATAGGCGACATCCACCAAACCATTGTTGAAACCGTTAAGCACCTTTCAAGCAATTATGACTATGTATTTACCAGTGGGGGTATTGGTGGCACGCATGACGATATTACATTTGAATGTGTGGCGGAAAGCTTTGGTCTTGGCGTTGAACAAAACCAAGTTGCCTTTGACAGATTAAATGAATATTACCAAGCAAAAAATTTACCGCTTACAGATACCAGATTAAATTTAACAAAAATGCCAATCGGGTGTGGGCTTATTGATAATCCAATTTCCATTGCCCCAGGGGCGATTGTGGAAAATGTATATGTTTGTGCGGGTATTCCAAAAATATTTAGTGCAATGATTGAAAATGTTATGCCAACATTAAGCGGCGGGCAAACTGTTTACAAGCAAGCAATATTTAAAGCAGGTGTTGGTGAAGGTACAATTGGTGATACCATTGCGGAATTTTCAAAAAAATATGAACAAGTATCAATTGGCTCATATCCAAAATTTGATGAAAATGGATTTTCAACTGAAATCATTATTCGCAGTCGCAATAAAGAACAACTTGATTTATGCTATAATGAAGTAAAAAAGTATTTGGACGAATTTTAATTTTATAGTACGATATTAGTACTTTATAAGAATGGAGAATTTAAAATGACAAATATTACACAAGAACAGGCACAGCCAGCAATTGACCATATGAACGACGATCACGCGGACGCAAACATTGTATATGTTCGTGCATGGGGTGGTATGGATAATGTGGCAGAAGCAAAGTTAAAACAAATTACAAATGATTTTATGACTTTTGATGTTCTTGATACATCTGGTGTAAATCACAGTGATGTTAAAGTTAAATTTAAAAAACCACTTGCCGATATCGGCGAAGCACATAAAACATTGGTTTCTATGGTAAAACAAGGCAGGGAAAAACTAGCAACTAAAGAAGATCAGTTAAAATTAGTTCCAACCAATGTTGACGATTTATTAAAGAAATTAAAAATATTACATTTATCAACTGTTGATAAGGACGCACAACCGATAATTGGTTATACGCAATTTGTCGGTAATCAAAATAAAGTTTATGTAATGATGTCTGAAATGACAAATCATACACAAAATATTCTTAACGGTAACCCTAATTGTTCTGTAATGTTTAATGAAAGCCCAGAAAATGCAAAAAGCTTATTTGCCCTTGAAAGATTAACAGCTGAGGCAGTTGCAAAAGAAATACCTTATGAAGATGCCTTGTTCAAGCAAACAATTGATAAATTGGTTGCTAGGTGTGGTGAAATGTTTTCAAAACTAGCTGATATGGAAGATTTTCATTTATTTGAAATAACAATCAATGATGCCAGATATGTTAAAGGATTTGGACTTATCTTTGACCGTAAAGATGGCGTTTGGGGGCGTGCTGGTGGCAATGGTAAAGGGCACCGTAAACGCCAGAAATAATTTTTATTTGAATTGATTACTATCTTCAAAAGGGAATTCTTAATTGCTAATTGCAGTCTGCGAATTCCCTTTTTTGATTTTAATTGATTTTTTTGCTTGCTTTTTAACCCAAAATAGTGCAAAAACATATCCAAGATTTAGGTTAACTCTTAAATTCTTAGCCCACGTGGCGGAATTGGTAGACGCAACAGACTTAAAATCTGTCGCTCTTTATGGGCGTGCAAGTTCAAGTCTTGCCGTGGGCACCAAATTAAAAGGCTAGTTTTTATAACTAGCCTTTTTTATTTTTTCCTTGTGTTTATTGTAATTATGTATGATTATGGCTTGTTGTTTTCATAAATGTATGAACGCATCATTGGTATGACAGTAAATGATTATTGTTTAAGGTAATTTTTTAAAGGGGTATTGTGATGAGCAATTTATTAAACAGAAGAAAATTCTTTCAAAATGTATTAGGCGGTCTTGCAGCGACATCTTTGCCGATGTCAGCAATGGCAAGTGCTGATAACAAATTAAACTTATATAATTGGGATACATATATTGGTCCTAAGAACCTAAGTGATTTAAAATCAAAGTATGGTATTATAACAAAGACTGATTACTTTGCAGATGTTGATGAAATGTTTGCAAAATTCAAAGCGGGCAATCCCGGTTATGATGTGGCGGTGCCAACACATAACACAGTTAAAAGAATGGCTGATAATGGTATGCTTGAAAAGCTAGACCACAGCTTAATTCCAAATATGAAAAACTTATTTCCTGAATGGGTTAATTTATCATTTGATAAAAACAACACTTATTCTATTCCATATCTTTGGGGTACGGTTGGTTTAGGTTATCGTAAAAACAAAGTTGATGAAAACAACATTAACGATATGAAATGGGTATTTGAATCTTCAAAATATGCAGGGCGTATTGCGTGGAACAGTGAAGGTATATCAATGCTTGAAATGGCGATGAAGTATCTTGGCGGGGATCCGCTTTCTGGTGATATTAAGGGCTTAAAAGAAGCTGGTAAATTGCTAGAAAAACAAAAGAAACATGTTAAGGTAATTGCATCTGATAATGGGCAAGACTTATTACTTAGCGGTGATGTGGATATTGCCATTGAATACAGCGGTGATATTAATGCAATTATGCTAGAAGACGATGGCATTTCATATGTTGCACCAACAAACGGTGCCAACCGTTGGGTTGATTGTATGGTAATTCCAAAGAATGCACCACATGTGAAAAACGCACATACATTCATTAACCATATGCTTGATGCGAAACAAGGCAAAGACTTGGTTGAAGAAGTACAATACGCAACACCAAACAAAGCGGTATTTGATTTAATGGATGATAAATACAAAAACAATAAATCATTATTCTTATCAGCAAAAGACACAAAAGAATTATTCTTCCAAGAATACCACGGTGAAGAATATAGTGTTGCCGCTGGTGAAGTTTGGACAAAAGTATTAGCTTCGTAAAATAAAATGAAGCAAGATAAAACAATATCAGGACTGTTTAAAACACTAGTTCTATCCCCAACTGTTATATGGTTGGGGGTATTGTTTGTTATTCCGATGGGGATAATGTGGCTGTACAGTTTCGGTCAAAATATTACAGGGGTTGAAATCGCCATAACGGGAACCCTTGATAATTACATAAGAATATTTGATATTGTATATTTAAAAGTACTTTTTAAATCACTGTTGCTTGCGGGTATTACAACATTTATATGTTTAGTCATCGGCTTTATTGTGGCACTTCATATCACATCGTTATCAAGCAGATGGCAATCAATTTTTATTATATTAATAATGCTTCCATTTTGGATTAATATGTTGGTTCGTACCTATGCACTTATTGCGGTATTTCGTGGGCGTGGATTTATTAATGTGTCATTGGAATGGTTGTGGGAAAAGGGTGATGCTTTTCTTAACTTAATCGGATTGGGGCAATTTCAATTACTGGGTGAACGATTTATATCGCTTGAATTATTATATAACAATTCAGCGGTTATATTGGGGCTTGTTTATGCCCACTTACCATTTATGATTTTACCGTTGTTTGCATCACTTAATAAAATGGATAAATCATACCTTGAAGCCAGTTATGATTTAGGTGCAGGTCACACAAGAACAATATTTCATGTAATATTACCAATGATTAAAGCGGGTATTGTATCGGGTATTGTAATTACATTTATTCCCGTTCTTGGTTCGTATTTAATCCCCGACTTATTGGGTGGTAATGACAGTATTATGATTTCAAACATTATTGCACAACAATTTAAAATGACAAACGATTGGCCATTTGGTGCGGCGTTGTCATTTGTATTAATGTACCTTACATTATTTATACTGGTTTATAAATTTTATGTGGATTCAAAACAATCAAAAAGGGGTATGGGCGATGGCATTATTTAATAAAACATCAAAACCATCCATTGTTGATTATCACAGACAACCATTTGTGAAATTAACAACTGTATTAATGATTGTATTTTTATATGCACCAATCATTACATTAATTGCATTTAGCTTTAACGATTCAAAGCGTAATATTATGTGGCGTGGTTTTTCATTTAAATACTATGAAAAATTAATGGCAAATGATTTGCTTATTGAAGCATTCTTTAATTCATTAACCATTGCATTTATCACAACAGTTGTAAGTGTAGTTTTGGGTGTTTTATCCGCATACAGTTTATGGCGATTTAAGTTTCCGTTTAAACGAACTTATGAAGCGGGCTTAACATTGCCAATGGTTGTACCGGAAATATGTATGGGTGTTTCGTTAATGTTATTCTTTAATTGGGTTGGTTATCCAAAGGGTTTGGTTTATCCATTAAACCTTGGTGCGATTATATTAGCCCACATATCATTTTCATTCCCATTTGTGACGGTTATTATTCGTTCCCGCTTGCAAAACTTTGATGTTTCATTGGAAGAAGCAGGGCTTGATATGGGGGCGACAAACTGGCAAATAATGCGTGATATATTATTACCATTTTTAAAGCCATCAATTATTGCAGGTGCCATAATGGCATTTACACTATCCCTTGATGATTTTATTATTACATTCTTTACCGCAATACCAGAAACGCCAACATTCCCATTGAAAGTATATTCAATGATTAAGTTTTCTGTAACGCCAGAGGTAAACGCCGCATCAACAATATTAATTTTAATTACCCTTATCTTAGTATGTCTTGGATTTTGGTACAGTAAAAAATCTGAAGAAGAAGTGAAATAAGGACAAGCAAATGAATAAACCATATATTCAATTAAAAAACATTACAAAAAGCTTTGGTAAATTCCGTGGGGTTCGCGATATATCAATTGATATAAATAAAGGTGAATTCTTTGCATTACTTGGACCATCTGGTTGCGGTAAAACAACCCTTATGCGAATTTTAGCGGGCTTTGAAAACCCAGACAGCGGACAGGTTCTGTTGGACGGTGTGGATATTACCGATACACCACCAAACAAATTGCCAATTCATATGGTATTTCAAAACTATGCCGTATTTCCAAATATGACAGTGGCGGAAAATGTTGCCTATGGATTAAAGATTAAAAATGTACTTCCAAATGAACGCGATAAAATGGTCAAAGATGCTCTTAAAATGGTAAATATGTTTGAATATGCCGACCGCATGCCAGATAAATTATCAGGTGGACAAAAACAAAGGGTTGCACTTGCTCGTGCATTGGTATTAAAGCCAAAGGTATTATTGCTTGACGAACCATTATCCGCATTGGATGCAAAGTTGCGTGAAGTAATGCGAATGGAGCTGGTTAAATTACAGCAAAAACTTAACATTACATTTATTATGGTAACCCACGACCAAGAAGAAGCATTGTCAATGGCAAGCCGTATACTTGCACTTAAAGATGGCAAGATGATACAGGTTGGAACACCGCTTGAAATTTATGATAAGCCAGCAAACAAATTTATGGCTAATTTTATTGGCAGGGCAAATATTAAAAACGCCGTTGTAAAATCACAAAAAGGCAAAAAAGTAAAAGTTGATGTTGATGGTATTGGTGCAACTTATGTGGAAGCTGATGATGAATTTAAAATAGGTTCAAAAGTCCACTGGGTTCTTCGTCCAGAAAGATGTTGGGTATCATTAAGAATACATTCAAGTTGCGATATGTCAATGAAAGGTATAATATCAAATATAAGCTTTTATGGCAGTGATACGCACATTACAATTAAACTTGATAATGGTACTGAAATGTTGGGTATTAAGCACAACTTAAACCGCATTGATGATGCGGGTTATATATTGGGTGCTGATGTGTTTATTAACTGGGACTATGAAGGCATTACATTAATTAAAGCGGGGAAATAATATGACAAAAATTGGTTTTATTGGTATCGGTATGTTTGCCGATTACACGATTAAGGGAATGCGTAACGGCGGTGTGAATGATGTATTTTATTTATCGCCAAGGGGTAAGGCAAACGCGGAAAGTTTAGCAAGCAGTCACAATTGTGAAGTGCTTTCTTCAAACCAAGCGGTAATTGATGCTTGTGATGTAATTATTATGTGCGTTCGTCCAGAAAGCTATGATGAAATGGCGGCGGAAATTAATGTACCTGCAGGTAAGGTTATAATTTCTGCAATGGCGGGAATTACCGTTGAAAAATTACAATCAACATTAAATGTTAATGACAATATATTCAGAACATTACCAGTTTGTTGTTCTGAAGCGGGCGAAGGTCTTGTGCCAGTATACCCAGCGGGCAATGATACGGTAAACAATATCTTAAAACCACTTGGTAAGGTATTGGAACTAGCACAAGAAGATGAATTTAACGGAGCAACAATTGCCTCGTGTATTAATGGTTCGTTTTATTACCTGTACGATACAATGATTGAATGGTTTGTTAAGCAAGGCTATGACGAAGAAATGGCAAAGGCATTCGTATTTGAAAACTTATCAGGCACAATCGCTTATGCAAAATTACAAAGTGATAAGACATTAAAACAAGTTGGCGATTCAATCGCAACGGAAGGTACTTATACTTTGGAAGGCTACAAAGCAATGAAAGATGCTGGCGGTCTTGACGGTTGGAATGTGGGGCTTGACGCTATTAAAAAGCGTTTTGACGACAATTAATATGCGTATACTTATAACCGGTGCAACTGGTGGTATTGGTTCACACATTATCAAAGAATTACAAGGTAAGGATTATATAATTACCGCGCATGGTCGCAATGATAATGCGTTAAAAAAATTGGCAAAAAAATATGGCATTAAAACTTTAAAGGCTGACCTTTCAAAAGAAAAAGGTCTTAATACATTATGTAATTATGCTAAGAAAAATAATATTGATGTATTAATCAATAATGCAGGTGTGTTGTATATGCAAGACTTTGCAAATTCAGATACAAAAACAATTGATAATACAATTGATGTGAATATAACTGCACTTATTAAGACAACTCATAAAATATTACCATTAATGTTAAAACGAAACAGCGGACGAATTGTTAATATTGGCTCTGTTGTCGGCAGTATCGGCTTACCATATTTTGCGGTTTACTGTGCGTCAAAATATGCGGTTAAGGGGTTTAGTGAAAGCTTGCACCGTGAACTGTATGATACAAATGTAAATATAACTTATATCGCACCAAGGGGTGTTGATACGCCAATGATTTCAAATAAAGAACGCAAAGTATTTAAAGCAATGCTTAGTTCGTATGACAGTCCAGAATATGTTGCTAAACAAATTGTAAAGGCAATTGAAAATAATAAGACAAGATTAACTATTGGATTATTAGAAAAATTATCATGCGGAATAAATGGGGCATTTCCCACAATTACCGATATGTTTTTTTGGCTGATTAGAAACCTTATCAAAAAAGAAATTTAATTACTTATTCCAAAATGATGGAACTAATAATATAAGCACTGTGAATATTTCTAGTCTGCCGATTAACATACCCACAATAAATACCCATTTAAATGATAACGATACATCGGCAAAATTACCCGTTGGACCGATTATATCGCCAAGACCAGGACCAACACACGACAGGGCTGATGCTGCCGCCGACAGGGCAGTAATAAGGTCATAACCAAGACTACCGAATATAATTGTAAATATAAGTAATGTTAATAAGAACACAACTAAGTACCCAACAACAGCGATTGATACATCTGGTTTGATTGCTTTGTTGCCATAATACGGAACAAATACACCGTTTGGGTGAATAAGGCTTTTTAAATATGAATGGATTGTTTCAATCATAATTTTAAGACGGAAGATTTTAATACCACAAGTTGTTGAACCCGCACCACCACCAAGAAGCATAATGAAAACAAGTAATGGAACGGCAATTCCACCCCAACCATTATAATCAACCGTTGTATAACCAGTACCAGTCATTAAACTAGTCACATTAAATGAGGTATGTAAAATATTGTCATAAATATTATCAAAATAACCCATATTGTTATAAATCATATAACCAATTACCACCGCTAGTATTGTAATTAACCATTTTGCCTGTACATCGCGAAAGAATTCTTTTGATCCGCCCCTTACCGATGTGATTACCAATACAAAAGAAAATGATGCAATAATCATAAAGATTGTTGATGTAATTAAGATATTTTTGTTTTGGAAATAAGCCATTGATGCATCGTGGGTTGAATAACCACCCGTTGCAACAGTTGTCATTGCATGGTTGATTGCGTCAAACCCGCTCATACCAAAAATAAAGTACAGGAATGCACAAATAATTGTAATGATTGCATACACAAGGATAATTACCAATGATAATTGTGCTGTTCTTGGCAATACTTTTTCCATTCTTGAATCAAATTCAAGTTGTAATAATTGCATACCGCCCACTTGGGTAATTGGTAATATTCCAGATGCCATAACAACGATACCAACACCGCCCATCCATTGTAATAATGAACGCCACAACAATATACCCGGTGGTGCATTATCAAGCCCCGTAAGAACAGTTGCACCAGTTGTTGTCACACCGCTTACCGCTTCAAAGTATGAATCAGCAAAGCTAAGGTTTAATTCAGATGTATAAATTGGTAATGTGGCAATTAATGGCATTACAACCCAGGCAAGTGGGATAAGGATAAACACATCTCTTTTATTTAATGCTTCGCCCACATCTCTGGTCGGGATAAACATTGCCCCGCCCAAAAAAATTGCCACAAGTGATGAAATTAAAAATGTTTTCCAATCCGCATTGCCGTGAATAATATCAGCCATTGCCGGGATAAACATTGCAAATCCCATCATTGTAAGTAAAAGCCCAAGGACAAATAATATTTGCTTATATCCAGTCATTATTTATTTTTAAACTCAGTTGTTAATTTAAATACATTTGTGTAATCAAAGTTATCATTAAAACCACCCGTTGTGGCAAATGAACCCATAATTACGCAACCTAATTCCGTAAGTAAAGTTTGCGTTAATGGAATTGCACGAAGCCCGCCAATTGGACCCGGTGCAGCTGCCATCACAAAAGTATGCTTACCTGTTAAAGGCGTAACCTTTTTTGAACCATCAAATGAACCAAGTGTTGAAATCCAATCAAGAAGATTTTTACCAAATGCAGAATAAGAACCATTATATTCATTTGTTGTGAAAATAATTTTATCCGCAGATTTTATTTTATCAGCTAATTGATCAAGTGAATCAGGCGTTTCAATACCCGGCTTAAATAATGGGAAATCAGTTAATGAAAAATCAATAACTTCGCCACCTAAGTTATCAATTACTTTTGTAAGTAATTTTAAATTAATGCTATTTGGATTATTTGAAAGATTTATACCAATTATTTTCATATTTATTCCTTGTGTTTATTTGCTTTATTTTAGCATTTTAGGGTTTAAAAAAGCAATTAATTTTTCTTGTACGAACCAAGCACAGTTATTTTGTTTGTATAAAAATCTAGTTCCGCCATTGCAAGTTTAACATTGGCATCATTTATACCACCTTTAAATTCCACATAAAAATGCGCTTCACCAGAATTATTAATCATTGGTACATAGCTTTCCAGCTTTAATATCTGAATACCATTTGTGGCAAAACCGCCCAATGCTTTATATAAACTAGCAGGGATATTACGAGTATAAAAAATACAACTTGTCTTAACATCATCACC
>JBMZFW010000029.1:0-13849 GCA_049615605.1 Alphaproteobacteria bacterium
ATCTTCACTGTGCATAAATGGCATATATACAAAGCGTCTTTCAACCTTTGGAAAAACTGGGGTAAAATAATTTTAATAATGCTTATAACTGTTTTAATTGGTGTTTTATCACATATAGGCTCACGCCTAGCAGACTCATTTTTTGGCTGGGAAAATCAACCAGTATAAGCAAAATGACGCTATTAACAGTAAAGCAATAAATGTTATTATTGGGTAAATCATTTTT
Source organism: Alphaproteobacteria bacterium (assembly GCA_049615605.1). Taxonomy (GTDB): domain Bacteria; phylum Pseudomonadota; class Alphaproteobacteria; order JAQWUY01; family JAQWUY01; genus JAQWUY01. The sequence goes on from JBMZFW010000029.1 coordinate 227, forward strand.
TAAATAATCCTTTCATAATAATCCTACTATGATACTCGGGCGGTTGTCAAATCGCCCTTATTTTTAAATATCCTTATCTTGCAAGAAAAAATACAAGCAATATTTATCGTAGCTTAACGGTGGCTTGTCTAGTCGCTTGTGTACTGATTGTGGTGTCTTGCCTAAAAAACGCCCATAGTTAGCAAACCCCCCTTGGTTTTTTAAATGTTCGTTTAGCTCGGTATTTAACTGTTTATTCATTGCTAGATATAGCTCGCGTAATGTTCTGTATTCCATAACTAAACCCTTTGTTGTAGTAATATAGTTGGTTCAGGGGCAACCCTAGTTGTTTTATATATTGATTTCATTTTACATAATATATATTATGCAATCCATTAAATAATAATAAGGTAAAGATGAATACAGTTCTTTAATTTATTAATAATACCGCCTTATCACCAGAAATAGTCTAATTTTTGTACTGTTTTTATATGTAAAAAATATTGTTCTATGTATCAATTTTAAAATTGACAATGCAATATAAGTTATCTTAATATTTTTTAGTTAAACAATTTGTGGGAGTTATAATGATGAGCGAAAATATTAAAGTTGATTTTGACAAATTAAAAAAAGTTACAATTGATCCAGATGATGATAAGGCGCGCTATGTTAATTCAGTTGCTGCTGATAAAGCATTGGTTAACCCAGTTAAAGAAGAAACAGTTCGTCGTGCCAGACTTTACAGATGGCAAAGAACCGTTGATGAATTAAAGAAAAACAATTGTGCAGCCGCATTATTATATGACCCATTAAACATTAGATATGCAACAGACACATCAAATATGCAATTATGGACAACACATAACCCTTCCCGCTATGCAATGATATTTGCAACTGGTGAAGTTGTTTTATTTGATTATCACAACTGTGAACACTTACACGACCATTGCTTAAAGCCAGATGGTTCACACATGGTTACGGAATTTATGCCCGCCCTGCCTTGGTTTGCATTTGCAAGCGGTAATCGTGTAGAAGAACACGCTATTAAATGGGCTGACCAAATTGAAAAAGTTATGAATAAATATGCACCTGGTGAAAAAGTAATGGCTGTAGATACGCTTGACCCAATCGGTGTGGATTTATTGAGAAACAAAGGATATATATTCAAAGATGGTCGTTTAATCCTTGAAGATGCGCGTGAAATTAAATCAGCCGATGAAATTGAAATGATGAAATGGACTATTACCGTTGCCCAAGCTGGTATGGAACGAATGTATCGTAATTGTATGCCAGGTATCACAGAAAATGAATTATGGGCACACCTGCACTTTGAAAACATAAGAAATGGTGGCGAATGGATTGAAACACGCATTTTATCGTCTGGCGAACGCACTAATCCGTGGATGAAGGAATGTGGCGACAGCGTTATGCAGGCTGGGGATATTATGTCTTATGATACTGACCTTATCGGTCCGTATGGATATTGTGCTGATGTAAGCCGTGCATACATTGTTGGACACGAAAAACCAACAGCCGAACAACAAGAATTATATGATATTGCCCATGAACATGTTAATTATAATATGGAAAGATTAAAGCCAGGCTTAACATACAAAGAATGGGTATTTGATGGATATAAAATCCGTGATGATGTAATGCCGCAAAGATACAGCTGTGTTGGACACGGCGTTGGTTTATGTGATGAAGCCCCTTGCCTATACCACACGGTTGATTGGGATAATTATGGTTATGATGGTACATTTAAACCAGGTATGGTTATCTGTGTAGAAAGTTATACTGGTAAAGTTGGCGGGCGTGAAGGTGTGAAGCTGGAACAACAATGCCTTATTACGGAAACAGGATATGAATTATTATCAGACTTCCCTATGGATGGGTTTAGTCATTATTAAGGATAAAGCTATATGAAGCGTTCACAATTACCATTCAGCTCTCTTCGTGCATTTGAAGTAACGGCAAAACAACGAAGTTTTAAAAAGGCTGCGGATATATTATGCGTTACACAAAGTGCGGTTTCAAGGCATGTAAGCAATCTTGAATCTATACTAGGTGTTAAATTATTTGAACGCCATCACCAAGGTATTGAATTAACAGAAGCGGGTAAAAAGATATTGCCATCTATTTCATCTTCGTTTGATATTATTTCCGAAGGGTTAAAAGACCTGCTTGAAAAAGGAAATCGTGAAAATGTAAGATTAAATGTGCCCCCTACTTTCGGTAATCGTTTTATTACACCAATAATTGGTAATTACATTAAAGAAAATCCAGATGTTAATGTGGAAATAAGTGCGGACGGATTTTATGGATTTGGTTCACTTGAATCTGGTGCGGATTTAGCAATTATATTTGCAGATAAGCCCCCTGCTACTGGATATTTGGTTGAAAAACTTCGCGATGAATATATTCAATTGTTATGTACACCAGAATATGCAAAAAAGATTGGATATAGTGATGATAACTTTGACTGGGTGGAAAAAGCTAATTATATAAGTACATCTGTACCAAGGGGTTCACATGATTTATGGGCAACTTGGGAAAAGATGAATAATATTCAAGTTGAAAAGATTAATCAAGCAACCATATTTGCCACATCGCAAATGTCAATTCTTTACGCGATGCAGTTTGATGGAATATCTATTAATGATCCAACATTATTTAAGAATGAAATTAATGATGGTAAATTAGTACCCCTTGGCAAGCCAATACAAAGTCATTATTCGTATTACATAGCGTATTCAAGCTCATTAAACAAAAGCAATGGCGTGGCTAAACTTAAACAATTTATTGAAAAAAATATCAAAGAAGTTTAAAATATTTTAACAACACAAAGTTTTTTGATTAAAAGTCAAAAGTCTTTTTTGAAAATAAAAATTGATACAGACAAAGCAAATAAATTATTATTAATTGTTATAAATAAACAGTTTGAGAGTTAGGGAAATAAAGTGGAAAATAATAGAAGAAGATCACGCCGTTCAGGCGGTGCATCGGAAGGTGCAAAATCAAAGGGTTTTAATTGGGGTAATGAACACTTACACCAACCAAATGGAATGAAGTATAAAATTCCACAATACCAATTTTTAAATGACGAACAACTTCAAAAAATTGAAGATATGGCTGATACCATTTTACAGGAAATCGGCATTGAATTCCGCGGACACCCTTCTGCACTTGAATTGTGGAAGAATGCTGGTGCGGATGTAAATGGTGAATTGGTTAAAATGCCAAAAGGTATGGCACGCAAGATTATCCAAGACACAACACCAGAAACATTTACTTGGCACGCCCGCGATGAAGCAAAAAGCGTTCAAATTGGTGGTGATGTTATGGCATTTTCTGTTATGGCGGGTGCCCCATTCGTTCGCGATCAAAAAGGCGGTCGCCGTTATGGTACGATTGCGGATTATCAAAACATTGTAAAGATTGCACAATCTTGCCCTTGGATGCATCATATTGGTTTCTTACCACTTGAACCAACGGATATTACGGTTAATCACCGTCACCTTGATATGTATTATACTTCGCTTGCTTATTCAGATAAAGCGTCTGGTACAATCACAACGGGCGATTTTAAAGCAGAAGACGCAATTAATATGGCAAAAATTGCCTATGGCGATGTATTAAACGACAAGGTTGTAACAGGCGGTAATATCAATGTTAATTCCCCTCTTGTAATTGATGATACAATGTTATCATCTGCAGAAGTTTATGCGAAAAACAAACAACCTGTTGTTGTGACACCTTTCATCTTAACTGGTGCGATGGGTCCAACAACTGTTGCCGGTGCGATCGCACAGGTACTAGCCGAAGCAATGGCTGGTCTTGCGTGGTTACAGCTTGTTAATCCAGGTACGCCGGGAATAATGGGAACATTTACATCATCAATGTCATTAAGAACTGGTGCACCAACATTCGGTATGCCAGAACCTGCACTTGGATATATTGCAATGGGGCAACTTGCGAAACGCTTGCGCGTACCACTGCGTGGTGGTGGTTCATTAAGTTCTTCGCCAATTGCCGATTACCAAGCAGGACAAGAATCAGCCGATACATTAATGCCAACAATGTTGGGACAATATAACCTTGGTGTGCAATCTGTTGGTTGGCTTGAAGGTGGTTTATCATTTGGTTATGAAAAAATGATACTTGACCTTGACCACTTGGGGATGATGCACAAATTTACAAAAGGTTGGGAACTTGACCATAATGACTTAGGCTTTGATGCATTAAGTGAAAATGGACCTGGTCATCACTGTCTTGGCACGGCACATACTATGGCAAATTATAAAACAGCTATGTATGACCCTGTTGCCAGTTTCTCTGGTTCGGTGGAACAATGGGAAGAAGAAGGTTCATTAACCTCTATTGAGCGTGCGGGTAAAGTTCTTGAAAAGATTTTAGAACAATATGAACAACCTGTATTGGAACAATCGGTTGACGAAGAATTAAAAGAATATATTGCAAAAAGAAAAACTGAAATACCAGCAACAGCTGCGTAATAAGTTATAATTTAAAGGGAGAAGTAAAATGAAAACAAATGTTGATGTAGCCGTAATCGGTGGTGGTGTAGTTGGATGTTCAGTCCTGTATCACCTGACTAAAAAAGGTATAACAAACATAGCACTATTTGAAAGACAAGTTCTTACAAGTGGTTCATCTTGGCACGCTGCGGGTTCGTTCCACACTTTAAACAGTGACACGAATATGTCTGAATTACAGCATTATACTGTAAAGCTATTTGATGAATTAGAAGAAGTAACGGGTATGAATTGTGGTGTCCACCGTTCTGGTGCATTATACCTTGCCTCAACAGAACAACGAATGCAAGCAATCCGTCAAACAGCGGTGGTGCAACAAGCAAATGGTGTTGATTTAAAAGAAGTATCAGTTGATGAAGCATTTGACCTAGCCCCTATTTTTGACAAAGATAAGTTTATTGGTGCAGCTTATGACCCATTTGATGGTCACCTTGACCCAGCTGGTACAACGCACGCTTATGCAAAGGCGGCAAAACTTGGCGGTGCTGAAATTTATGAAAACTGCCCAGTAACTGAAATTACAAAACGCCCAGATGGTTCGTGGACTTTACACACACCAAATGGTGAAGTAATTGCAGAAAAAGTTGTAAATGCTGGTGGTTTATGGGCAAGGGAAGTTTCGGCTATGGTTGGTCACAATGCCCCTGCTATGCCAATGGAACACCAATATATTATTACTGAAACAATTCCAATGATTGAAGAATTGGATTTTGAAGTAGCAACGGTGAATGACCCTGATGGCGGTTTATATTTACGCCAAGAAAGACAAGGTCTTTTACTTGGTACTTATGAGCAAAACCCATATCACTGGGCGGTTGATGGAACTTCGTTTGAATTTGGACACGAATTACTAGAAGACGCAACGGACAGGTTAATTGATGAATTATCAACTGGTTTTGAAAGATACCCAGCCCTTGCAGAAGCAGGTATTAAAAACGTAGTAAACGGCCCTATGGTATTTACACCAGATGGTAACCCACTTGTTGGTCCAGTTCGTGGGGTTGAAAACTTTTACCTTGCTTGTGGTGTTATGGCTGGCTTCTCACAAGGTGGTGGTGTTGGTTTAATTATATCTGAATTAATTGCCGATGGTAAAACTAGCCTTGATACAAAAGGTATTGATCCATTAAGATTCCCAAGTATTGCACATACTCACGAATACTTATTACCAAAGACAAAAGAAAACTATGCTCGTCGTTTTGCCTTAGCGTTTCCAAATGAACACTTACCAGCGGCAAGACCATTAAAAACAACACCTATGTATGAAAAACAAATTCAAATGGGTGCTATGATGGGCGTGTCAATGGGTCTTGAATACCCACAATGGTACGGGGAAGCAGGTTCAACACCAACTGAAACTTATGGTTATGAACGTTCAAATGCTTTTGACATAATTGCCAAAGAACACAAAATAATTCGTGAAGATGTTGGTGTTATGGATATTTCAATCTTTGCCCAATACGAAGTATCAGGTTCTGGTGCACAAGATTACTTAAATAAATTATGCGCTAATAAATTACCAGCCGAAGGTCGCGTTGTATTAACACCGCTACTTGATGAACAAGGTTACCTTAAAGGCGATATGACTGTTGCCAATATGGGTGATAACAGATTTATTCTGTTTGGTTCTGGTGCAGCAAGGGAATTCCACATGCTTTGGTTTGAACAACACTTACCAAGCGATGGTTCTGTTAACTTAACCGACCAAACGGATAATTGGGGTGCTGTTCATGTTGTAGGTCCTAATTCTAAGTCAGTAGTTGAAAAACTTGGTATCACAGATATGAAATTCCGTGATATTAAAGACATAGAAGTTAATGGTTCTAAATTTGTAGCTGTAAGAATTTCATTCACAGGTGAAGAAGGCTATGAAATTCACGGTGATATAAATGGAATTTTAAAAGTATTTGAAACTGCACTTGAAAATGGTGCTAAACCAGTCGGTATTCGCGCATTAATGTCAACCCGTATGGAAAAAGGTTATGGTTCTTGGTGGCTTGAATACAAAACTGAAAGAACACCTGTTGAAAGTGGTCTTGATATGTTTGTTAAGGCTGATAAAGGCGATTTTATTGGTAAAGATGGCTTTGTTAAGATATCAAATACAAACCCTGAATACAAAATGTGTATGTTTGAAGTTGATAGTGATTACGAAGTATTCGGCGATGAACCAATCACATTAAATGGTGAAGTTGTTGGTTTTGTCACATCGGGCGATTATGGACACCATGTTGGTAAATCATTAGCCATCGGTTATGTTAAGTCTGATAAAGCAACTGAGAAGTCTTATAACATCAGTTCGCTAGGTAATTCATTAAACGCAACAAGGTTGGATGAACCAGCTTATGACCCAGCGGGTGAAAAAATCAGAGGATAATAACAATCCAAAATTAAAGGGGCTTTAAACAGCCCCTTTTTTTATACCTTATTAATATTATTGATTAGTACTTATAAAAAAAGGCGGTTATTAAAACCGCCCTTTTCATTACTTTGTTTTCTTTAATCGTGGTGGATTCCATTTTTGACCAGGAATAGCCGCGAATAATTCTTTTGTATATTTTGCTTTTGGTTTGTTAAATATGTCTTTTGCAGAACCATATTCAACCAACTTACCTTTTTGCATTACACCGATATAATCCGATACCTGTGCGGCAACACATAAATCGTGCGTAATAAGTAATATTGATAAACCAAGCTTTGTTTGCAGTTCAGAGAATAATTCAAGTACGGTTTTTTGTACTGATACATCAAGGGCTGATACTGCTTCGTCGGCAATTAATAAATCAGGTTCCATAGCAAGTGCCCTTGCCACACCGATTCTTTGTCTTTGACCCCCTGAAAATTCGTGTGGTTTACGATACATTGCATCTTTTTTAAGACCAACGATTTCAAGAAGTTCTTCAGCCTTTTTATAAGCTTTAGCCTTTGGCATACCTTGTAATATTGGACCACGCGAAATGATGTATCCAACCGTATGCTTTGGATTTAATGAACCAAATGGATCTTGGAATACCATTTGAACTTTCTTGCGGGCTTTGATTAAATCCTTGCCTTTAAGTCCAAGGAAATCTTCACCTGATATTTTAACGGTACCGCTGTCTGCATCTTGCAGGCGAATTACCGTATTGGCAAATGATGATTTACCAGAACCAGATTCCCCAACAATTGTAAGGAAAGAACCTTTTTGCATGGTAATTGAAATATTATCACATGCCTTAACAACACCACCGTATGTTTTGCAAAGTTTATTAACTTCCAATACATTTTCTTTGGTTGTTAATTTACGCTGTGTTTTAACCGTACGGCTTGGCACGGCGTCAATTAACTTTTTAGTGTATGCGTGCTTTGGTTTATTAAGAACTTCTTTTGCTGTGCCAAATTCAACCATAACACCATTTTCCATCACCGCAACCTTATCAGCAATATCGGCAACAACACCAAAATCGTGGGTAATAAAGATAATACCGTTGTTGTGTTGGTATCTTAAATCATTAATTAAGCTTAAGATTTGTGCCTGTGATGTTACATCAAGTGCTGTTGTTGGTTCATCGGCAATTAAAATATCAGGTTCAAGCGCAAGTGCCATTGCAATAATTACCCTTTGACATTGACCGCCCGATAATTGGTGCGGGTACGAATTATAAATTCGTTCAGGGGTTGGCATAAGCATTTCTTCTAATAACTTAATTGTTCTATCTTTCCAAGTTTCCTTTGGGAAGTCAGAATGGATTTCAAAGATTTCCTCAATCTGTTGTCCAATTGTATGGGCTGGATTAAGGGACGCCATTGGTTCTTGGAATATCATAGATATTCTGTTACCACGAAGTTTTGCAACTTCTTCTGGTGCCATTTTAACAATGTCTTTTCCTTCAAAATCAATTGAACCTTTGCTTACGGATAAACCTTTTGCAAGATATCCCATAATGGCTGATGAAAGAACTGATTTACCAGAACCAGATTCACCAACGATACATAATATTTCATTACGCTTTAAATCAAAGGTCATATTTTTTGCAGCATACGGTCTGTCCGCACCCTTTGGCAAGGAAATAGACACATCTTTTACTTTTAATATTGTTTTATCTTTTTTAGTCATATTATCCCCCTATTTATCTTTTCATTGAAACTTCGCGCAAGCCATCGGCAAGAAGGTTAAGACCTAATACCAGTGTAGAAATAGCAAGTGCTGGTGGAATAATTAAATGTGGAAATGCAATCGCAAGTGCTTTACCTTGCGAAATCATACTTCCCCAGTCTGGTGTTGGCGGTGCAAGACCAAGACCTAAGAAGCCAAGTGTACCAATCATAATCGCTGTATAACCATAACGAAGACAAGCATCTACGATTAATGGGCCAGTGGCATTTGGTAAAATTTCTTTTAACATAATTGAAATGTCGCTCTCACCACGGGTAATTGCGGCTTGGACAAAGTCTTGTGTTTTTACATCCATTACAACCGCACGCACAAGACGGAAAGTCATTGGGGCTGAACTGAATGTTACGGCAACAACGATGTTCACACCTGAACCACCGCCCATTGACACGATTACAATTACAAATAATACAAGTACTGGGAATGCTAATATTGAATTGGCAATAAATGACATCACCGTATCAATCCAACCGCGGTAATAACCGGCAATAACACCAAGTATAATACCAATGCTGTAAGAAACAGCAATCGCAATAGTTGACCAAATAACAACAATTCTAGCGCCATATATTATGCGTGAAAATACATCACGCCCTAATTGGTCAGCACCAAATATTAATAAATTACCATCAACAACAGACATTGGTTTTGCGTATGCCTTGAATGTATCATTTGAACCAAAAGGTGCAATCCATTCAGCAAACACCGCAATAAATAACCAACCGAATGTAAATATAAATCCGACTACAGCCGCAGGGTTTTTTAGGAATTTAACTAATTTTGTATCTGCTTTGTTACTCATTATTCTTCCCCCCCAGTGAATGTAATTTTTGGATTTAATACTACATATGCAACATCCGATATTAATTGTGTTGCAACAACAACAATTACGGAAATCATTGCACATGCTTCAATTAAGAATATATCGTTTGCAAGTGATGCTTTTAACAGTAAATCACCGAAACCTTTGTATGCAAAGTATGTTTCTACTACTACTACGCCTGATAACAACCATGGAATTTGAAGCATAATTGCTGTAAATGGTGCAATCATTGAATTCCTTAGTGCGTGTTTAAATACAACACGCCAGTATGGAACACCTTTCATAAAGGCTGTTCTTACGTAGTGCGTTTGCATTACTTCTGCCATTGATGCACGCGTCATTCTTGTTAAATAACCTTTGGCATAAAGACTTAATACCAATGTTGGTAAAATAAGCTCTAACCAACTGAAACCAGAAATCATTGAAGATGTACCTGGTAACCATTTAAGTGTGAAAACGAAGATGAAGCTCATCAATACGGCTGATGCATAATCAGGAACTGATGTTGTGAAAATTGAAAATACCGATACAAAGCGGTCAATTAACGAACCTTCTTTGATACCAGCAATAACACCAAGTAGTAATGAAACTGGGACTAAGAACAATAATGCTGCCCCCGTTAACATACCTGTATTACCAAGGCGTAACATTACAAGTTCATAAACTGGTGTTTGGAATAATAAAGAATCCCCCCATTCACCACGGAAAAAGTTTATCAACCACATAAAGTACCTTTGGAAAAATGGCTCTCTAAAACCATTTTCAACCAGCCATAATTCACGCTGTTCAACACTAGAATATTGGCCAAGTACTGTTATTGCCAATGCTTCTACATTTGATTCTAGCATTACAAATAATAAAAACGAAACCGTTATCATCATCAATAAAGTAATGCCTAATCTTTTTAATAAGAATTCTTTCATATCTCTACTCTCTGTTTATATTATTATTGCTTATAATCATAACATTTTTAGAAGCTGTTAACAAGCAAACCGATATTTTTTTTTAATCATGCCAACTTAACAAAAAATCAACCCCAAACAGCAACTGGTTCCCCAAGTGTTTCACGATTAATATTTAAGCCAAGACCTGGCTTACCAGTTAATGGTACGCAGCCATTTTCAATACCGTTGTATGTGTCGCTATACCTTACTTTGTGGTAATCTGTTGATACCCAACATCCACGGAAATTCTTTGCAGGAATCGTTTTACCAATATGTGCCGTTGCCGTGTGAACAATATCCCCACCCCAACAATCATCAGTTGATAATAAAAAGCCAGAATTAATACATAAATCACGAACCATACGCATTTGTGTAATACCGCCCATACGCGACATCTTCATACCAAAACCAATAGCAAAACCATCGCTAATTGCACGCATAACCTCACTTATTGAAGTCATATTTTCATCAAGCAATAATGGGTGACTTAATTGTGGCGCGACCTTTTTATTTTCTTCATAAGTACGACAAGGCTGTTCAATGTAAAAATCAATATCCCTTAATGCATTTGACAAGCGGATTGTTTGTTCAGGTGTCCATCCACGATTAGCATCTGAATATATTTTATCGCCTGGTGACATTACTTCGTTTACTTTGCGGATTCTTGCGATATCTTCGTCAATAGTTTCCCCGCCAAGTTTTAATTGCCATCTTGTCAATCCATTTTTAGATTGTTCTTTGACAACATTTGCTGCTTCATCAGGGCTAACTAATGAAATAGCATAATATGATGGTACTTTGTCTAGTCTTGCACCACCAAGTAATTCATATATTGGCATGTTAAATGCCTGCCCCATAATATCCCATAACGCAATATCAATTGGTGATTTTGATGAATTATGTCCATCAAGAACATTGTTCATAATATCATTAATTGTACCGATATGTAATGGGTTTTGTCCAATTAAATATGGTGCCATTAATGAAATAGCCGTTCTGTGACCTTCTGGAAATTCAGGTTGATATACAGAACCAAGTGGACAAACTTCCCCATAACCTGTGATTCCTGTGTCTGTTGTAATAGCAACTACTGTGCTGTCCATTTTATCTAGCTTAACCATAGACATTTCATAACCACCATCTTTTAATGGTATGTCTATTTTAAACATTTCAATTTTTACGATTTTCATTTTGTTTTTCCTACTTATTGCCTTATTAAGATAATAAAAAAGCAGTGAGTAAAATTAATTAGCCACTGCTTTTTATTAACATTTAAAATGTATTACTTAAAGTAAACACTCGTGAATGCAATGTAGTTTTGTGGGTGTTTTACAAAGTTACCCACTTTATTAGACGCTGCAGTCATTTGTTTCTTAAAGTGTGGTTGTACTAAGATAGCATCATCATAGATAATTGAATCTACAACCTTAGCAGCTTTTGTACGTTCTTTAACGTCCGCAATTGCAGAAGCCTTAGCTAACGCTTTATCAAACTTCTTGCTTGCATAACCACTTTCGTTCCATGGCATACCTGATTTGTATGCAAGGTTCCATACCATTACACCTAATGGACGGTGACCCCACATTGTAATCGCCATACCAGCTGTATTCCATACATCCCAGTATTTAGCCGATGGTACAACTTTAATTTTAAGTTTAATGCCAACTGGCGCAAGTTGTCTTTGTAATACTTGCAGTAAATCCTGTTGGTATGCACCTTCTGTGTTACCAGTTGTTGCTTCAATAGTAAGACCATTTGGGTAACCCGCTTCTTTAAGTAAGCGTTTTGCCTTTTTGTAATCTTGTTTGTGACCATTGTAGCCTGGGTATTCAGGGTGTACAGATGAAATGTGAGTGTTTTGACCCGGAGAAGCCAATCCACGCATTACATCTTGACAGTATGGTGTTTGGTCTGTACATGCAAGAATAGCTTGACGAAGTTTTTTGTTGTCAAACGGCTTTGCATTTACATTCATACGCATAACGTCTGTTGTTGCTGAATCAGCGTCAATAATTTTCACATTAGGTGCTGTTTTTAAGATATCAACATCTGTTGCGTTAATTACATATACTGCATCAACCTGACCAGAAATAAGTGCCGCAACACCTGTTTCAGTTTTGTTACCTAAATCAGTAAGAATGATTTTATCTAAGTAAGCTTTCTTACCCCAATAGTTTTCATTGCGAACTAGTTCAGCGCGTTGACCAGTTTTGTGTGATTTCATAATAAATGGACCAGTACCGATTGGGTTCTTTGCCCAGTCTGTTGAACCATCAAATGATTTGTGTAACATCGCTGTTGGATAGTTATAAAAGTTTTCAGGAATAGCAAGAACCGCTACTTTTAATTTGAAAGTAATTTCATAATCACCGTTAAGCTTAATTGATTTTACATCATTAAATAATGCTTTGTTTGAAGACTTAGAGTTATCAGCTTTCCAACGTTCAACATTACGCTTTACATCGTGTGCTGTAAACTTATCACCATTGTGCCATTTAACATCTTTACGGATTTTAAATGTCCAAGTTTTTAAGTCCTTAGATACTTTCCAGCTTTTTGCTAAACCAGGGCGTGTAATACCATCAACACCAGTTACACATAAGTAATCACATACATTGGCACCAATTTGTGCTTGTTCAAATGTAATCCAGTTTGCTGGATCAGAAGTTTCAAGTACTTGTAATGCATAGCGTAAAGTACCACCTTTTTTACCAGCAGCTTCCGCATCAGTTGGCATTGCAATACCTGCTAATGAATAAGCAGATGCAGCTGTTACGCCAAGTAATGTAGCTGTGCGTAAGAATTCACGACGGTCAATTTCACCATCACGACATTCTTTAGCCATTTTTTCAATAGCTTCATTGTGAGATGTATCACCCATTAATGTTTTTATTTCGTGTTTTGTCATTATATTTAAGACTCCTTTGTTTTTTTTATTATAATCAGGCTTTATTTAGTGCCCAATTTATTTACGTTGTCATGTAAAAAATACTACCAACCTTAAAATTGAAACACATTTGTAAACACTTTGTCAAATAAATATAAGAAAAAAGTTTTTGAGTTTTTTGCAAAGGCTATTATTTTACTATATATTTTTTAGGATAATGGTGCATAAAGCAAAATCACTGGGTTTACTTTTAATCATAGCACTTTACATAAAAGCAATTGATT
>JBMZFW010000030.1:0-13599 GCA_049615605.1 Alphaproteobacteria bacterium
TTGTACTTAACTTTAAGGCTAAGAAATTTGGTAAAGAATTTAAAGATTTAACAACGGTTGTTAAAGACCTTGAATTAAAGGGTGCAAAAGGCGAAACATCAACAGTTACAAATGTTAATGGGTTTAAAAAAGTTCATATTTTAGGTGCGGATAAAGACAATAAAACAGAAGATTTGCGTAATATTGGCGGTAATATATTTAAAGTTGCTTGTAATGATAAGACGACACAAGTTGATGTAAATGACTTTACGAAAAAAGAAATTGCACAAATTGCCTATGGTTTTGTTCTGGGTTCATATAACTTTGGTAAATACAAAACTGTTAAAAAGACTGATAAGGCATTAAAGGGAATTACTTTTGTTGGTAAGAACGCAAATGAAGCAAAAAAATGCTTTAACAACCTTAACAATATTGCAAGTGGTGTATTCTTAGCCCGTGATTTGGTTAACGAACCTGCAAACACATTAACACCAGAAGCTTTTGCAAAACACGCAAGTGCTTTATCAAAGTTTGGTGTTAAGGTTAAAATCTTAAAAGAAGCGGAACTTAAAAAATTGGGTATGAATGCTTTGCTTGCGGTGGGGCAGGGTTCAGCAAATAAATCATATGTTGCGGTTATGGAATATATGGGGGCTAAATCAAAGACTGATAAACCATTTATGTTTGTTGGTAAAGGTGTGACATTTGATACTGGTGGTATTTCAATCAAGCCAGCAGGCGGTATGGAAGATATGAAATTTGATATGGGTGGTGCCGCAGCCGTTATTGGTGCGATGAAGGCAATTGCCCTAAGAAAAGCAAAAGCAAATGTTGTTGGTATTATTGGACTTGTTGAAAATATGCCAGATGGTTTGGCAACACGCCCTGGTGATGTGGTTAAATCAATGTCTGGTCAAACGATTGAAGTTATTAACACAGATGCGGAAGGAAGGCTTGTCCTTGCTGATTGCTTAACATACGCACAAAACAAATATAAACCAAGGTGTATTATTGACCTTGCCACTTTAACAGGTGCGATGATGGTTGCCCTTGGCTTTGAATATGCGGGTGTATTTTCAAACAATGATAAACTTTCAAAAGATATTGTGAGCGCTGGTAATGATGAAGTTGAAGGTATGTGGTCAATGCCTGTAAATGAAAATTATAACCGTGAAATGGATTCAAATATTGCGGATATGAAAAATACTGGTTCTTCGCGTTGGGCGGGTGCATCAACGGCTGCGGCATTCTTGCAAAGATTTATTGATAAAGGTGTGGACTGGGCACATATTGATATTGCGGGTATGGCATGGGAATACAAGGGTAAATCAACAACACCAAGGGGTGGGGTTGGCTTTGGTGTGCGTACACTTGACAGATTAATATGGGATTTTGAAAAATCTAATAAAAAATAATGGCTGAAATTCGTTTTTATCACTTACAAAATTCTACAATTAAACAGGCTTTACCCGCACTTTTACAAAAAGTAGTGGATATGGGTATCAAGCCAGATGTTATTGTGCCTGATGATTTAAATGGACATTCCACTATGTTGTGGGAAAGCGGTGATATATCAAGCTTTCTTGCCCACGATAGCGGTGGGGATATTAATGAAAACAGCCCAATTTCATTATACCTTAGTGATGGTTTAAATTCACAAGATCTTGGTAAAACTAGGTTCTTTGTTAATCATATTGATGAAAACCTTATACAAGGGGCTGATTTAAGTTGTCTTATGTTTAATGGAAATGACGCAAGAATCCTTAGTAATGCAAGGAATTTTTGGAAAAGTATGCAGGAAAAGGGTAATTTTGAACTGGTTTATTATTACCAAGATGCAAATTCAGGTTGGCAAAAGAAGTAAAAAAAGCATTTTTAACTTGACTAAGACCCAAAAATATTATATTTACCATTCACAAATTAATTTTTTATAAGGATAAAGACTATGGCAGTTCCAAAAAGAAAAGTTAGCTCACACCGTCGTGGCAATCGTCGTTCACACGATTCATTAGGTGCTGATGCATACGTAGAAGACAAGAATTCAGGCGAATTACGTCGTCCACACCATATTGATTTAAGTACTGGCATGTACCGTGGTAAAAAGGTACTTGATAAGTAATCTTATATAATTAAACCCGTATTTTTTATGCGGGTTTTCTTTTCAATTTTTTTATATTTATTATCGGAGAAATAAAATGACTACACAAAGAACATTTTCTATTATTAAACCAGATGCAACGCGTCGTAACTTAACTGGTGCAATCAATGCAGTGATTGAATCAAATGGTTTAAAAATCGTTGCGCAAAAGCGTATTCACATGTCACGCCAAATTGCAGAAACATTTTACGGTGTTCACAAAGAGCGTGCATTCTTTAACGATTTAGTTGAATTTATGATTTCTGGTCCTGTTGTTGTACAGGTTCTTGAAGGCGAAAATGCAATCGCTAAATACCGTGAGATTATGGGTGCTACAAACCCTGAAAATGCTGATGAAGGTACAATTCGTAAAGAATTCGCTGAATCAGTTGAAGCAAACTCTGTGCACGGTTCAGATGCAGAAGAAACAGCAGCAGAAGAAATTGCTTACTTCTTTGCTGGTATTGAATTAGTTGGCTAATTCAAATAACTGATATAAAAAAGCCCTGCTGTTAAAGTGGGGCTTTTTTTATGTATTTTTTATGTATTTTGATATACTGTATAAATAATGAAAAAAATAATTATTAAAATTCTTGTACTTCTTATGATTAGCCCCGTTTATTCAGCCGGTTTATTTAAGCCTAAGGATATCGTGGTTCATGAAAAAGCTGATACAGTTGTTATCGCAAAAAAACAAGCATTCACTAAGGCTAAGAAACAATCTTGGGTTAATTTAATTAATATGCTTGGCGTTTCTGATACATCGGAAATTTCAAAGCTTGATGAAAAAGAAATAGACGCATTAATTGAAACGATTGAAGTAAACGGCGAAAAGGCAAGGGCAAAAATATACAGTGCCAAAATTAAAATTTACTTTAATCCAAAAAAGGTAAGGTCTTATTTAAAAGAAAACAATTTTTCTTTTGTGGAAGAAAGGGGCTTTCCTGTACTAGTTGTCCCTGTTTACGAAGTTGATGGAATTACTTATATTTACGAAGATAATAACCTTTGGGAAAAAGCATTAATGGATAATCCAAAAAAAGGTGGATTATTACCAGTTATTCTTGCCGAAGGTGGTGTTAAAAACAGCCTAAAAATTGATAGTAGTGTATTGATTAATGAAGAACAACTATTACACAGTGCCAAAAGTTATGGTGTAGAAGGTGTTGTAATTGCCAAAGTTTCGGTAATCCCAACAGCAAAAGGTTCAAAAATAAAGCTTTCATATAATTCAATCGGTGGATTTTTAAATAATCAAAACGGATTTGTTGTACTTAAATCAAAAGACAGTAATTCTGCGTTAAAAAAGGCAACTGCTTCGTTCTATACAGCGCTTGAAACAATGTGGCAAAAAAAGATTAAGAACAATGTTAATATGGGCAAAAATAAAAAGGTTGTGGTTATGTCAACATCCAATGTCATTGACCTAGAAGACTTAAAAGAAAAGTTGTTTGATATTGATGGTGTTGAAGAAGTAAGAACATCTGGATTAAATGCAGGTCTGGTGGAATTTGAAATAACATTTATGGGGTTGGCTAAAAAACTTAAAATTGCATTTGAAAGATTGGGTTATTTAGTTGATAATGAACATAACAAATGGGTTGTAAGAAGACCTGCAAATTAATAAAAAGGTAAAAACATGAACGGTATCATTTCAATAAGAATTATTTTAACATTAATTGCCCTAACACTTGTTATGGTGGGATTAAGCTTTGTTAAGCCAATTTTATGGCCATTTGTATTATCAATCGTACTTGCATATATTTTTGATCCAATCACACAATTCTTTGAACGCTTTGGTTTAAACAGAGTGCTTTCTTCACTTGCGGTTGTATTGTTATTTATATTAATTGTATTTGGTTTTGGTGCGACTATTTTACCGATTTTAATATCACAGCTTATGGCGGTTGTTGAAATTATGCCAACGGCTATTGCAGTTATGGAAGCAAAATTTCAAACTTGGGGTGTAAGTGTTCCTGATTTACATTTATTTAAGAACAACTTTATTGATACTATTAAAAATTCAATTGGCACAACATCACAGATTGCATTTACAAAAGCATCAAGTTTTGCCCAAGATGCATTTTTCTTTGTTCTAGTACCAATAATGTTATTTTATCTTTTAAAAGATTGGGCTAATCTTCGTGCGACTGTTATTAAGGCAGTTCCATACCGTTTCCGTGTTGATATGTCAGAATTATTTGAAAACATTGATGTTTCTGTTGCTGGTTTCTTACGCGGTCAATTAACAATAATGCTTATACTGGGAAGTTTTTATTCGGTGGTATTAAGCTTACTTGGTCTTAATTATGCCATTGCAATTGGTGTGTTAACTGGCTTGCTAGTATTCATTCCATATGTTGGTGCATTCATTGGTGTTTGTATTGCCACTTTAATAGGGGTAATTCAATATAATGATATATTTGATATATTAATTATTTGGGGTATATTTGCTTTTGCTCAATCGGTTGAAAGCGTAATATTAACACCGAATATTGTTGGTGATAAGGTTGGTCTTCACCCTGTATGGATAATGTTTGCCCTTATGGCAGGTGGTGTGTTGTTCGGTTTCATTGGTGTGTTATTAGCCGTTCCAATGACAACTTTATTTGGCACATTGGTAAGGTTTGCTTTCCAACAATATACAAATTCTGATTTCTATAAAGGTTAATAAATTGCCAAAACAATTTAATCTGGGCATTGAAAAGCCAGCCGATTACAGTATTGATAATTTTTATGTGGGCGAAGGTGAAATTTCCCCATTGGAAGTTGTGCTTAAACCAAAATCGTGGAGCAACAATATCTTAATTATATCTGGTGATGCGGGTTCGGGTAAAACCCATTTATCACATATATATGCAGAAAAATTCAAAGTTCCATTGGTTGATAATAATGTTTTACATTTTGACATGCTTGAAAACATTGCAAAATCTGGCTGTGTGATTGATGATATTGAAAATGTTGACGAACAATTATTATTTCACCTTATCAACCTTGCCATTGAATATAACGGCAATGTTGTATTTACCACTTCTAGTAAAATAATGGATATGAATATTAAATTACCTGATTTAAAGTCAAGGTTATTACAAGCAATGATATATGTAATTCCCCGCCCAAGTGATGATGGATTAAGGTTTGTATTGCTTAAAAATGTAATGGACAGGGAACTTAATATTAAAAGTAATGTAATGTCATACATTATTGACCGTATGCCAAGGTCATATAAAAAAGTTAATGATTTGGTTAAGTTGCTAGACGAAGAATCTATGGCAAGGTCATCGGAAATAAGCACAGCGTTTGTGCGAACTATTTTGTCGGAAAATAATCTTTAAACATCAATAAATGTAAGTTGGTTATCTTTAACGCACAGGGCAATTTTACCATTTTTTAAATCAAGTGCTTTATCGCCGAATATTTCTTTTTTCCACGATTGTAAAAGTGGACTGTTGTTGTGGTCTTTTACAAAATCATCAATATCACTTGATTTTGCAATTAAGGCAACCGAAACATTATGTTCTTCACCGCATTCTTTTAATAATGAACGCAATAAGTCGGCAACCGCTTTGCCACCATTATTGATTGGTTCTTGTTTTTTAATTTCTGGATAATCTGACTTATCCATATTTCTAACTTTATCAAGCATTGATAATATTTCATTTACTTTATCAGTTCCAATCCAACCCTTTGGAAAGTTGCGTGTTGCAATTAATTGTTTTTCATTTGTGATATTGTTTGATGAAATATCAATGATTGTTTCGTCTTTCATATAATGACGCTTTGGAATATTTTTTTCAATTGCCTTTGTTTCACGCCACGCTGAAACTTCACGCATATTGGCAAGAACAACTGGCTTGTTTGTACGGAATTTTATCTTTTTGTATGTGTTTTCTGGGATAATTTTGTATGAATATTCATTATTGATTTTATCCATTTCTTCGCTTATCCAAGACATTCTGTTTTTGTCTTCAATTCGCTTAATGATGTATTTGTAAACTTCCACTAAATAAGTTGTGTCTTTGATTGCGTAATCAAGTTGTTTGTCCGTTAATGGGCGTTTTGACCAATCGGTATATCTGGCACCTTTATCAATTGTTATTTTACAAACTTTATTAACGATTGCCTCATATCCGATTTGTTCACCGATACCAATTGCCATTGCACCAATTTGCGTGTCAAAAATATTAACAGGCATTTCGTTCATAAGGTTATAAAATATTTCAATATCTTGGCTTGCGGAATGGAATACTTTGATAATGTTTTTGTTTTTTAAGATTTCAAAGAATGGGCTTAAATCAATATCAGATAATGGGTCAATAATTGCTTGTCCTGATTTATCCGTTTCGTAATCAGGTGTTGATACTTGGATTAAACATAACTGTGCAAAGTATGTTTTTTCACGTAAAAATTCAGTGTCTACTGTTATAAAAGGATACTTTTCAATTTCCTTACAGTAATCTTTTAATTGGTTTGAAGTTGTAATTATTTCCACAAATATAGTCCTTGATTTAAAGTATTTGTGTATTATGAACTAAAACACTTTAAAAATAAACATAAAAGTATAAGAAACCTTGACAAATCAGCGAAAATCTATAAAGTGATAACATTAATTTTAATACAAGTTTAGGAAAATAAAAAATGCATCAATATCGCACTCATAACTGTAATCAATTAAACGATAAAAACACTGGTGAAGTTGTAAAATTATCTGGTTGGGTAAATCGTGTTCGTGACCACGGCGGTTTATTCTTTTTAGATCTGCGTGATAATTATGGTTTAACACAGTGTGTAATTGATAACAGCCACCCAAAATTCAGCGATGTTGAATCTTTAAGCAATGAAACAGTTGTGACAATTGTTGGTGAAGTTGTGGCAAGAAGTGCTGAAACAATTAACGAAAATTTACCAACTGGTAAAATTGAAGTTAAAATCCAAGAACTTGAAATTCAATCAAAGGCGGAACCATTACCGTTCCCTGTAAACCAAGATGCGGGTTATCCAGAAGATATGCGATTAAAATATCGTTTCCTTGATTTACGCAGTGAACAAATGCACAAAAACATTTTGCTTCGTTCAAATGTTGTGGCTTCACTTCGTCGTCGTATGATTGACTTGGGCTTTACTGAATTCCAAACACCAATCTTAACAGCATCTTCACCAGAAGGTGCAAGGGACTTCCTTGTTCCATCAAGATTGCACCCAGGTAAATTTTATGCCCTGCCACAGGCACCACAACAATTTAAACAATTGTTAATGGTTTCTGGTTTTGATAAATATTTCCAAATCGCACCTTGTTTCCGTGATGAAGACGCAAGAGCAGACCGTTCACCAGGTGAATTTTATCAGCTTGATTTTGAAATGAGCTTCGTTACACAAGAAGATGTATTTAACACACTTGAACCAGTACTGCACGGTGTATTTGAAGAATTCGGTAACGGTAAAAAGGTAACGGCATTCCCATTCCCAAGAATTGCATACAAAGATGCAATGTTAAAATATGGTTCGGATAAACCAGACTTAAGAAACCCAATTGAAATCACTGATGTAAGCGAAGCATTCGCTGGTTCTGATTTCAAAATCTTTGCAGGGTTGGTTGAAAAGGGGGCGGTTGTTCGTGCAATTCCTGCACCAAATTCAGCGGACAAACCACGTTCATTTTTTGATAAATTAAATGATTGGGCAAGGTCGGTTGGTCAAGCGGGTCTTGGTTACATCCAATTCAAAGACGGCGAAGGTGTTGGTCCAATCGCTAAGAACCTTAGTGCAGACCGTATTGAAAAGATTAAAGCAATCACAGGTGTTAAAGATGGCGACAGCGTATTCTTTGCTTGTGGTATGGAAAAAGATTGTGCACCATTTGCCGGTCAAGCCCGTGCGAAACTTGGTGAAGAACTTGAATTAATCAAAGATGATGAATTTAACTTCTGTTGGATTGTTGACTTCCCAATGTTTGAATACAGCGAAGAAGAAAAGAAAGTTGATTTCTCTCACAACCCATTCTCAATGCCACAAGGTGGTATGGAAGCATTACAAACAAAAGATCCACTTGATATTCTTGCATATCAATACGATATCGTTTGTAATGGTTTTGAATTATCGTCTGGTGCAATTCGTAACCACTTACCAGAAATTATGTACAAGGCTTTTGAAATTGCGGGATACGACCAAGCATTCGTTGATGAAAAGTTTGCTGGTATGATTAATGCATTCAAATACGGTGCGCCACCACACGGCGGTTCAGCACCAGGTATTGACCGTATTGTTATGTTACTTGCGGACGAACCAAATATTCGTCAAATCACTGCATTCCCATTAAACCAGAATGCACAAGATTTAATGATGCAAGCACCGAACACTGTTCCTGAAAAGAACTTAGAAGATGTTCATATTCGTGTTAAAATGCCAATCAAAGTTGAAGAATAATGGCTGAATATAAAATTGCACATATCTTGCTTTCACACAGGGAAAGTGAAGAACCAACTTCGGACAGAACAAGACCTGATGCCTTATCAAAGGCAGAAGACGCCCTTGACCGTATCAAAGACGGTATGGCGTTTGAAATTATTGCTTCACAAGTTTCTGATTGCCCAAGTGGTGCAATTGGTGGATTACTTGGTGTGGTTGAAGAAGGTGAAATGGTTGAAGAATTTGAAGAAGTTGCCTTTAAATTAAACGAAGGTGATGTATCAGAAGTATTTGAAACTGAATACGGATATCATATTGCGTGGCGATACACGACTGAACTTCTTGACGAAGCGTATAAAAATTCAGAAGAATAATTAAATTTGTAATATAGCAGTGCCAATTACCACCACAAATGCACCAAACCATGCAGTTGGGCTTGGAACTTTATTTGCTTGATACCATAATATTGGTAACACGAAAATAGGGGTAAGACTAGACAGGGTTGAAACGATACCAGCTTGCCCGCCTTTTAGCGCAAATATAACTAGGCTCATACCAACGACCATACCGCAAGTTGATGAAAATATCATACTAGCCCAATATTTCCCTGTGATTTTATTAAGTGGCGTTGAAAATCTTGGCATATAATGTCTTAGTATCAACATTGGAATAAGGGCTGATGTCATTCGCACTGCGGAAAATGAAATATAATCAACATCCATTGTGCTTGCATCCATACCATAACGGGCTATTACAATGCCAGTTGCTTGGCAAACGGCGGCAACAACACCCCAAACAATTCCCATTTTCCAATCGGAAGTTACATTTTCCATTTGTGATTTTGATTGTTCTTTTTTATCTTTTGATATGATAACCGCCATAACACCAATGGTAATAATTAAACACCCAATATATTGTGAAAGCGTTAATTGTTCACCAAGAAACAAGAAGCTGATTGCAATGGTAAATGGACTAGTTAATGTATATAAAACACCAACACGCCTTGCCCCCAATGATTTAATTGATTCAAATAACGCGGTATCGCCAATAAAAATTCCAATAAACCCAGACAATCCCGCAACAATCATCATGTGATTGTCAGATAATATACCAAAGTTTCCAAATAAATATGCGCCAGTCCATAAACAAGTTGCGGCAAATATCATACGCCAACGGTTCATTGCAATTGTACCAACATAACGCACAGTTTGTGTGTTAATTGCGGCGGTTAACGCCCAAAGAAAGGCGGCTGTTATGGCTGCGATGTAATATATATTCATAATTTAATCAGACTTATTATTGTTTATTTTATTTTGTATGAATAGAAACTTAAAAGCAATAACAATTTTTTTTATAGAATCTTTAATATGTAAAATAACGATTCGTAGTAGCAATAGACTTAAAAAAATAAAAAATAAAAAAAGAATCATTAATATTTGACAAAAGAATCAGTTTTTGATAATTTGAAATAAGTGATTCGTTTTATTTTATATGGAGATTCGAAAATGACACTATCGCATAACTTTGAAAAGTTTTTAAAGGGCATTGCTACTGTATTAAGTATTGTTTTACTTGGGTATGCTGTTTTTAATGGTAATGGACTTGTTAAATTATTTAAGATGCAGGATTTATTATCTGAAAAGGAAGTTGCTTATAACACACTAAATCAGGAAAGAAAAACCCTTGATATGGAGGCAAAAATGCTTTCAGGTGACAGTTTAGATGCTGATTTTCTGGAAGAACAAGCACGCATTCAATTTAATGCAATTGGTAAAGACGAAGTTCTTATAAACATTGAATAATTTATTATGTTGACTTGTTTGGCTTAATAACATACATATAGCGGTGTTATTGGCTTATATGCATATTTTACCTTATGTCTATAAAACACAAACTTTTATGAAATTATTTTAAGGTATTTATATTGCAAAAATTTACAGACTTTCCACTAGATAAAAAGATTTTATCTTCAATTGAACAAATGGGTTTTACGGAACCTACAGAAATCCAATCAAAAACATTTGATATAATTCATTCAGGCAAAGACTTGCTTGGCATCGCCCAAACTGGTGGTGGTAAAACAGGTGCGTTTGTTTTACCGATATTGCAAAAATTAATAAGCTCTAATTTACCAGCACAAGTTGGTTTCCCGCGTGCTATTATAATGCTTCCAACGCGTGAACTTGCGGAACAAATATCAAGTGCTATTCATTCATTCAGTAAAGGTCTTGGTATAAGCTTTACGACTATTTATGGTGGTGTGCAATTTGCGGGACAGTTTAGGGCACTTAAAAAGCCACAGGATATTATTGTTGCCACACCGGGAAGGTTGCTTGACCATATTCGCCGTGGAAATATTAATCCAGAAATGACAGAAATGTTTGTCTTGGACGAAGTTGACCGTATGCTTGATATGGGTTTCTTAGAAGATGTAAAAGATTTAACTGCGTTAATGCCTGCGGAAAAACAAACTGTTTTATTTTCTGCAACGGCTAGCCCAAAAATTCGTTCACTTGTGAAAACATTATTAAAAGATTTTGAAACAGTTGAAATCAAAACACAACAAGGTGTTGCGCAAAACATTACACACAGCCTTGTGTATGTTCCAATGAAACGTAAAGACGCGTTGCTTGTGGAAACTATTAATAAATTTGATAACGGTCAAGCCGTTGTCTTTACCCGTACTAAGATGCAAGCGGATAAGGTAAGTAAATGGCTTAATGATAATGATATATCAAGTGATGTAATTCACGGTGATAAAAAACAAAATGTCCGCAATCGCATTATTGCTAATTTCCGTAAAAATAAATTAAGGGTGCTTGTGGCAACCGATGTTGCAGCCCGCGGTATTGATGTTGATAATGTTGTGTTGGTTGTAAATTACAATATGCCGTTAGAGGCAGAAAACTATGTCCACCGTGTGGGCAGGACTGGTCGTGCGGGTCGTTCGGGCGATGCGGTATCATTCTGTGATAATGGTGATGTTGGTTTATTAA
The DNA here is from genome assembly GCA_049615605.1 of Alphaproteobacteria bacterium. Lineage (GTDB taxonomy): Bacteria > Pseudomonadota > Alphaproteobacteria > JAQWUY01 > JAQWUY01 > JAQWUY01. The sequence continues at coordinate 11,518 of JBMZFW010000030.1, forward strand.
AAGATGTTGAAAAATTCATTGGTAATAAAATTATCGTTGATGAAAGTTCAGTTCACTGTATTCCAGAAAGCGAAGTTGCCCCAATTGAAAATAGCAGGGGGCGTGGTGGTCGTTCTAGGAATCGTTCAAGGCAAAAGAATACTAAGTTCGTGCAAAAAAGACCATCGGGAAATAGAAAGCCTTTTGGTGGTGGTAAAAAAACTGGCGGTGGCAAGAAATCTGGTGGCGGTGAAGGTAAGTCCGCAGGTACAGGTGGTAAATTTAACAAGTCAAAGAATGTTGTTAAGGCTAAAAAAGATGGTAAGGTAAATAAGAAAAAATCAAAATCATTTACTAAAAAGTCTTCTGCTGGAAAATCAGCAAAAAGTGCACAAAAACCCAAAAAAAACATGGGTCGCGGTAGCGGTTTCCTAAAAAGAAAATAACTAAATTAACCAAAAACAAGTTAATTTAAAAAATATCTTTATAAAACAACTTACTACGGCGTTTTATTTTTCTTTGTAAAAGTTGTTAATTTATGTATAATACCCCCATATTAATTGCGATATGGGGGGTTCTTATGACCAAAGAAAGCAAAACTTTTTCTAAGAAAAGTGATAAAAAGTCAAATATTGATAAAGATAAACTTCTACAATATTATTCGGAAATGTTGTTAATTCGCCGTTTTGAAGAAAAGGCGGGTCAATTATACGGTATGGGTAAAATTGGTGGTTTCTGTCACTTATATATTGGGCAAGAAGCGGTTGTTGTTGGTGTACAAGACGCCATTAATGATAAAGACAGCATTATTACATCATATCGTGACCACGCACATATGCTTGTTTGTGGTTTATCACCAGATGCGGTAATGGCGGAACTTACTGGTCGTAAAGATGGCTTATCAAAAGGTAAGGGCGGTTCAATGCATATGTTTTCTAGTGAAAAGAATTTCTATGGTGGGCACGGTATCGTTGGTGCACAGGTTCCACTTGGTACTGGTCTTGCATTTGCTGATAAATACAAAGGCAACGATAATGTTGCAACCGTTTACTTGGGGGATGGTGCATTAAACCAAGGGCAAGTTTACGAAGCATTTAATATGGCTGCTATTTGGAAATTGCCAGTAATTTATATTATTGAAAACAATCAGTACGCTATGGGTACTTCAACTTCAAGGCATTCAGCTGGTGCCGAAGAATTATACCAACGCGGTAAAGCTTATGGCATTCCAGGGATTGCGGTTGATGGTATGAATGTACTGGATGTAAAAGAAGCAGCGGAAAAAGCGGTTGAACATTGCCGAAGCGGTAAAGGTCCGTATATCCTTGAAATGAAAACATATCGTTACCGTGGGCATTCTATGTCGGATCCGGCAAAATACCGTCCAAAAGACGAAGTAACGAAAATGAAAGAAAAGCACGATCCAATTGATTATGTAAAAGAAATTCTTTTTGCAAATGGTGAAACAGAAGATTCACTTAAAGAAATTGATAAAGATATTAAAAAGATAGTTTCTGCATCTGCGGACTTTGCATTGGAAAATCCACTTCCAGATGCAAGCGAACTTTGGACAGATGTAGTAGTGTAGGAGAATTGTTATGAGTATAAAAATATTAATGCCAGCACTAAGCCCAACAATGACAGAAGGTACACTTGCCAACTGGTTGGTAAAAGAAGGCGACACGGTTTCATCTGGTCAAATTATTGCGGAAATTGAAACAGACAAAGCAACAATGGAAGTTGAATCTATTGACGATGGTGTTGTTGGTAAAATCTTTGTTGAACAAGGCACGCAAAATGTTGCGGTAAACACATTAATTGCTGTGTTATTAGAAGACGGCGAAGACGAAAGTGCTCTTGAAGGGATTTCAGCTGATACGCCTGCACCTGCAAGCACACCAGCCGATAATGCATCTGCACCTGCTAGTCCAGCCCCATCAGCCCCTGTGGTTGAAGTTATGGAAGTTGAACCAGAATGGACAGGTTCATTTAAAAAGCAAACAGTTCGTGAAGCATTACGCGATGCAATGGCTGAAGAAATGCGTGGTGATGAAAATGTATTCCTTATGGGTGAAGAAGTTGCCGAATATCAAGGTGCTTACA
>JBMZFW010000031.1:0-13299 GCA_049615605.1 Alphaproteobacteria bacterium
ATTATTTTGAACTAATTTATTATTTAAAACTGATTTATTTTGTCTGATAAAAATAATCTTACATTTTTAAATGTATTATGTTATAAATATTTAAGTTTAAAAAAATTTAATATCAAGGGTAATAATAATGTTTAAGAAAACCGCTTTTTTATTTATGACTGCAACACTTATTTCGGGCTGTATGGAAGGTGCGAAAATTGAAAAACCAGATAGCCGTACCAAAGCTGAAATCCAAAGGGACGAAAATGGTTCATTCCTTGGTCTTGGTAATAAACTTGGTGGTCGTGATAAACAATTGGAAGGCAACCTTATCAACATTAACGCTTATCTGTGGCGTGCTAGCCTTGATACATTAAGTGTAAATCCAATTGAAAAGGTTGATGTTGAATCTGGTCTTGTGCAAACGGAATGGGTTTCAACGAAATCTGATGGTTCGGAACAAACAAAGATTTCAGTTATCGTAATTTCCGCTGATTTAAAAACATCGGGCTTACGCGTTAATGTTTACAAGCGTAAAAAAGTTGATGGTTCTTGGGTAAATCAATCGGTTCAGGGTGAAACAGTTTCTGCCGTTGAAGGTGCAATTTTACAGCGCGCCCGTGAATTAAGATTATCTGATACAACAAATTAATTTAATTACAGTATTATATTATGTCTAGTCGTTATAATTTCCTTGAAATAGAGCAAAAGTATCAAAAACAATGGGAAGATAGCAACAGTTTTGCTATCCGTAATGACGACAGTCCAAAATATTATGTATTGGAAATGTTTCCATACCCATCGGGGCGTATCCATATGGGACACGTTCGCAATTATACTATGGGTGATGTTGTTGCCCGTTATAAACGATTAAAAGGTTTTGATGTTTTACACCCAATGGGTTGGGACAGCTTTGGCTTACCTGCGGAAAATGCCGCAATTGAAAACAATGTTCACCCGCAAAAATGGACACGCCAAAATATTGAAACAATGAAGACACAGTTAAAGAAACTTGGTCTTTCCGTTGATTGGGGCAGTGAACTTTCCACTTGTGAAGCAGATTATTACAAATTTGAACAAAAAATGTTCCTTGATTTCTTAAAGAATGACTTGGCATACCGTAAAGAAGCGGTGGTAAATTGGGATCCAGTGGATAACACAGTCCTTGCCAATGAACAAGTTGTTGATGGTAAAGGGTGGCGTACTGGGGCAACCGTTGAAAAACGCAAGCTTTCACAATGGTTCTTACGCATTACTGATTTTGCCGAAGATTTATTACAAGGTATCAAAGAACTTGACCAGTGGCCTGAAAAGGTTCGCATTATGCAAGAAAACTGGATTAATAAATCAATCGGTGCCAATGTAACATTCACAACAAACACAAACCAAGAAATTACCGTATTTACAACCCGCCCAGATACATTATTTGGTGCGTCATTCATTGGTATTTCTGCGGGACACCCATTGGCGGAACAAATTGCCAAAGACGATTCAAAAGCGGGTGAATTTATTGCCGAATGTAATGCAATGGGTACATCGGAAGCCGAACTTGAAAAGGCAGAAAAGAAAGGATACGATACTGGTTTAACGGTTTCACATCCATTTGACAGTTCAATCCAATTACCAGTATACATTGCCAACTTTGTATTGATGGAATATGGCACGGGTGCTGTATTTGCATGTCCAGCCCACGACCAAAGGGATTTGGATTTTGCCAATAAATATAACTTACCTGTAAAGGCGGTTGTATTACCAAAAGACGAAGACGAAACATCTTTCAGTGTTGAGGCGGAAGCATACACGGGTGATGGTAAAATTATCAATTCTGAATTCCTTAATGGAATGGGCGTTGATGAAGCAAAGAAAACAGCAATTAACAAGTTGCAAGAACTAGGTTGCGGTTCGGCGGAAACAACATACCGTCTGCGTGATTGGGGTGTATCAAGGCAAAGATATTGGGGTTGTCCAATCCCTGTGGTTCATTGTAATTCTTGCGGGGTTGTGCCTGTAAATGAAAGCGATTTGCCGGTTGAATTACCAAGCGATATTTCATTTGATAAACCAGGTAATCCATTGGAACATCACGCAACTTGGAAAGACACAACTTGCCCAAGTTGTAATGCGGACGCACGACGCGAAACAGATACATTTGATACATTCTTTGAATCGTCTTGGTATTATTCAAGGTTTATTGATGCAAACAATGAAACGGTTGCCTTTGACAAAGACAAAGTAAACAAATGGTTGCCAGTTGACCAATATATTGGTGGTATTGAACACGCCGTATTACACTTGTTATACGCAAGGTTCTTTAACAGGGCGCTTGAAAAATGTGGATACCACGATATCAAGGAGCCATTCAAAGGTTTATTTACACAAGGTATGGTTTGCCACGAAACATATCAAGACAAAGATGGTTCTTGGGTAAATACAAATGATGTTGTCAAAGACGGCGACAAAGCAACACACAAAGATACAGGCGAAAAAATCAAAGTAGGTCGCAGTATCAAAATGTCAAAATCAAAGAAAAATGTTATTGACCCAGAAGACATTATTGCAACTTATGGTGCCGATACAGCCCGTCTGTTTATGATTTCAGACAGCCCACCAGAAAGGGACTTGGAATGGACTGAATCTGGTGTTGAAGGGTGCTGGCGTTATATTTCAAAAGTATGGCGATTGGTTGACAATAATATTGATAAAATTAAAAATGCTGATAGTTCCGCAGAAGCTTCAAAACAAGCACAAGACCTTGAAATAAAAGTACACAAAACAATCAAGGCGGTTGATGATGCTATTAATGAATTGGGCTTTAACCGTGCCATTGCATACATTCGTACCCTTACCAATGATATTGAACAGGCAAAGTTGTCAGATACAGATAACGGGGTGTTAAAATTTGCAATTGAAAAACTTATTATTATGTTATCACCAATTACCCCACACATTTGTGAAGAACTGTGGACGGTAATGGGTAATGATAACAGTATCCTTGATACTTCATACCCTGAATATGACGAAGCGAAACTGGTTGATGACACGGTTTCAATCGGGGTTCAGGTAAATGGTAAATTACGCGGTACTATTGACATTGCAAAAGATGCGGATAAAGATAGTATGATTGCCCTTGCAATGGAACAAGAAGGGGTAATTCGTGCCATTGATGGCAATGAACCGAAAAAGATAATTGCTGTTCCAGGAAAGATTGTAAACATTGTGGTATAAAACTTTTGCTTTGTTATTCGTGCTTGTATTGGGGACTGCTTGTTCTCATAAGGGTGGGGATTGGCAAGTTGAACCGTTATACAAAAACAATGTTAATCAAAAAATTGATTCCATATATGTGGCAACAATCGGCGGGGATAAAGGCGTTTACCTGCACAATGAATTAAGCAAACGAATTAAAACAAATTCAAATCCAAAATACAGACTGGAATCTAAATTCACAATTACAGAAAAGAACTTGGCAATCGGTAATGACAGTTCCGTTACCCGTAAACAGGTAAATGTAAAAGTAAACTTTAAATTGGTTGATATTACAGGTTCGGGCAAAGTAATAAAAACATTTACAACATTTGGATTTGCTAATTATTCCACATCATCAACGGCTTATCTTTCAGAAGTATCAAAAGAACACGCAACTCGTCGTTCTTTAAGCATTGCCAGCAATTCGGCAATTTTACGAATTTCATTAATGTTTAAAAATGGGATTATTAAGTAATGAAATTACAAGCTTATAAAGTTGATGATTTTATAAAAAATATTCCAAACAATATTACAGGGGTTTTACTGTATGGTCCAGACCGCGGTCTTGCCAAAGAAAGACAAGACAATGTAATTGACGTAATGGGGCTTGATATTAATGATACATTTAATTCAAGTCGTCTTATGGGCGAAGATGTAAAAAATGACAGCGGTATTATCGCGGGCTTTGCCAGTCAAGTTTCATTAATGGGCGGTAAACACTTAATTGTATTAAGCGATGCGGACGATAAATCAACCCCTGCGATTAAGGAATATGCGGGACTGGGTGCAGATGCATTTCTTGTTGTGGTGGCTGATGATTTAAAAACAACTTCTTCGTTAAGAAAGTTATTTGAAGCGGAACCAAACTTGGCTAGCTTGCCGTGTTATAAAGATGATGCAAAAATGATTTCAACCATTTTACAGCAATCAATGAAAGAAAATAATATTGATATGGACAGGGACGCCTTTAATTATGCAGTTGCAAATATGGGGTCAGACAGGGCTTTTACCCGTATGGAAATTGAAAAATTGGTATTGTATGCAGGTGAAGAAAAGAAATTAACCATTGATGATGTGACAAAATGTATGACCGATTCATCGGAACACGCAATGGACGATTTGATTTATGCTTGTGCCAATGGGCATTTAGCAAAAATTGAAAATGCTATTAATAATTCATTGCAAGAAGGGGCAAGCACAATTGGATTGTTAAGAATAATGTCTGCCCACTTTATTAAATTACACCGTGCCAAGGTTGATATGAATGCGGGAAAAAGCATTGATGATGTATCAAGGGGGGTATTCTTTAAAAGGGTAAATGAATACAAAAATCAATTAAGAACTTGGTCTAGTTTGAATTTGTTAAGGGCAATTAAGGTTTTACAAGATTGCGAATTTGCACTTAAACAAACAGGCACAATTGAAAATATGACTTTTTCAAAATCACTTTATTTAATCGGCAAATTGGCAAACAACAATAAAAGGTAATTATTCCGCTGTATTTAACGGAACGCCTGCTTTATATTTATTTTGTCTGATGGCAAGGGCGGAACGAACATTGCTTACATTTGGAATTGCATTAATGTCTTCCATAAGCATTCTGTTAAATTCTTCCCAAGAATTGGCAACAACTTTTAAAATGAAATCCGTTTCCCCTGAAATCATATAACTTTCACGAACCATATCCCATTTTTCAATTTGGGCAATCATATCATTCATTTCTTTTTGTTGTTGAACTTTAAGGGTAATGAACACAAATACAGTCACATTAAAGCCAAGCTTTTCCGCAGATACATTTGCTTGATAATTTTCAATATAGCCGGCTTCTTCCAATGCCTTTAAACGGCGAAGACAAGGCGGTGGGGATAATTGTACCCTTTTTGATAGTTCAAGATTGCTTATTCTTCCTTCTTTTTGAAGGATTTCTAAAATCTTTAAATCAATATCATCAATTTTTAAATGTTTCATAAGGTTTTTCCAGTAACTTTAATTAATTGTTATAATATTATACATAATTATAATTATATTACAAGATATATTAAATGAAATACTGTACAAAAAGCATAAAAATATGCTATAAATCATAGTATTAATAAATAAAAATAAGGGAAAATACAAATGGCTGTTGATTGGGATAAGTTAAAGACTTTTTATCTGGTTGCCGAAACGGGAAGCTTTACACAGGCAATGAATAAATTAAACCTTAGCCAATCGGCAATTTCAAGACAGATTTCTGGATTGGAAGAAAGCCTTGGTATTGTGTTATTCCACCGTCACGCAAGGGGTATTGTTTTAACGGAACAGGGGCGTATATTATACAACACTGCTAGTGAAATGTATCACAAGATTACCACAACCCAAGAAAACATTATTGAAAGCAAGGACCGTCCAAGCGGTGTGTTAAAGGTAAACACAACAGTTGCGGTTGGTTCAATGTTAATTGCTCCAATGATGGAAGAATTCAAAGAAAGATACCCAGATATTGAAGTCCATATTGTAAGTTCAAATAAACAACTTGATTTGGCAAAGCTTGAAGCCGACATTGCCATATTGCAACACCCAACAACATTACCGGGTATGGTGCAAAAGAAACTTTATCACGGCTATGTTTATGCGTATGCGTCAATGCAATACCTTGAACGCAAAGGCACACCAAACAGCAAGAACTTAGATCGTCATAATTTAATCGTATTTGACCAAACACTTGATGATGATGACGATATTAAATTTAACTGGTTATTGGAACTTGCGGGTAAAAAACATATGAATGTTCGCCCTTATTTATCAATTAATAATTTACACGGTATGTATCGTATGGTTCGTTCGGGTGCTGGAATTGCGGCACTGCCTGAATTTATGGAAGGTCTGCCAGGGGAAATGCAAAAAGTATTACCAGAAGAAAAAGGACCTGAATACGATATTTATGTTATGTATCCAGAAGAATACAGAAATGTACAAAAAGTACAGGTATTTAAAGATTTCCTTATTGAAAAATCAAAGCAATAAGTATAATATGGCAAAAGAAATTCTTAGGGTCATATTATGGTAAAAAACACTTTTCAAGATATTATATTAAATCTGCACCAGTATTGGGCGGATAACGGCTGTGTTATCTTGCAACCGTATGATATGGAAGTTGGGGCTGGTACATTCCACTGGGCAACGACGCTTCGTTCATTGGGAACAGATGATTGGAAATGTGCTTATGTGCAACCATCACGCCGTCCAACCGATGGCAGATACGGTGAAAACCCAAACAGATTACAACATTATTACCAATACCAAGTATTATTAAAGCCAAGCCCTGAAAATTCACAGGAACTTTACCTTGGTTCATTGGAAGCAATTGGTATTGACCCGAAAAAACATGATATCCGCTTTGTGGAAGACGACTGGGAAAGCCCGACACTTGGTGCGTGGGGTCTTGGTTGGGAAGTTTGGATTGACGGAATGGAAGCATCACAATTCACATATTTCCAACAGGTTGGCGGGTTTGATTGTAAACCAGTATCAACGGAATTAACTTATGGACTTGAACGCCTTGCAATGTATGTACAAGGGGTTGAAAATGTATATGACTTACAATTCAATGACACAATGAAATATGGGGAAGTATACCATAAATCAGAAGTGGAACATTCAACATACAACTTTGAAGTTGCAGATACTGATATGTTATTTACCCACTTTGCCGATGCGGAAAAAGAATGTAAAAACATTTTGGAAAAAGGTCTTGCAATGCCTGCCTATGATTATTGCTTAAAGGCATCACATTTATTTAACTTGCTTGATGCAAGGGGTGTTATTTCCGTAACTGAACGACAAAGCTATATCGGGCGTGTGCGTGATTTGGCAAAGGCTTGCTGTGAACAATATATAAAGAATTTGGATAATAAATAATGACTGACTTATTAGTTGAATTACTTTGCGAAGAAATACCAGCACGCTTTCAATCAAAAGCGGAAGAAAACTTTTTAGAAAACATTAAAACTGGTTTGGCTGAAAACGGTTTTGAATTTAAAGAAGCTGTTTCATATTCAACCCCACGCAGATTGGCGATTGTTATTAAGGGATTACCTGATAAACAACCAGACATAAGCGAAGAACGCAAAGGTCCAAAAGCCGATGCCCCAGAACAGGCGGTTGCGGGTTTCTTAAAATCAGTTGGCTTAACTTCACTTGATGAATGTGAACTTCGTGATACGGATAAGGGTAAAGTTTATTATGTGGTAATTGATAAAAAGGGACAAAATACAGTTGATGTATTACCAAACATTATCAATAAATCAATTAACGATATTCATTGGGCAAATTCAATGCGTTTTGCAAAATCGGACTTCCGTTTTGTGCGTCCACTTCGCCGAATTATTGCAACCTTTGGCAATGATACAATCAACGGAACATTTAATGTTGATACAACGGAAATCCCATACACAAATGCAACAACGGGTCACAGGTTCTTATCAAATAATGATATTGTGGTTAATGCCGATACTTACGAAACGGAACTTAACAAGGTTGATATTATTGTTTCACGTGAGACCAGAAAAAATATAATTGTTGAACAGTTAAGTAAACTAGCCACTGAAAAATCAATATCATTGATTGAAGATGACGCCTTACTTAACGAAGTAACAGGGCTTGTTGAAATGCCAGTTACATTAATTGGTAATATTGAAGACCGCTTTATGAAATTACCGAAAGAAGTATTAATTACATCAATGCGTGAACATCAAAAATTCTTTGTATTTGAAGATGCAAAAGGAAACCTTGCCCCATACTTTGCCACAGTGGCAAATATCAAAGCATCTGATGGGGGCAAAGCAATCGTTGAAGGTAATGAAAGGGTACTTCGTGCAAGACTAGCCGACAGTGAATTTTTCTATAACAACGATTTAAAAGTTAAATTAACAGACCAATTACCAAAGCTTGAAAAGATGACATTCCACGCTAAACTTGGTCAAGTTTCAGATCGTGTAAAACGAATGACTGAATTATCACAAAGCATTGCAAAACAAATCGGTGCTGATGAAAAACAAACAAAACAAGCAAGTGAAATTTGTAAGGCGGACTTAGTATCGGAAATGGTATTTGAATTCCCTGAATTACAAGGCTTAATGGGTAAATATTACGCAACAGCCCAAGGTTATGATGAAACGGTTGCAACCGCAATTGCCGAACATTACAGCCCCGTTGGTAACAGCGATGATTGTCCGAAAAATGGCGTATCCGTATCCGTATCAATTGCGGAAAAGCTTGATACATTAACTGGCTTCTGGTTGATTGATGAAAAGCCAACTGGTTCAAAAGACCCGTATGCGTTGCGTCGTTCAGCAATTGGTATTATTCGTATGATACTTGAAAATGAATTAAGAATTGATTTGAAATCATTAATTGATATATCGGCAAAATTACATAATGTAAAAGGTGATATAACAAATGACTTATTATCATTCTTTGCTGACAGGGTAAAATCACACCTTAAATCAGCGGGTATCCGCCACGATATTATCGGTGCCGTATTATCAAATGGTATTACTGATTTAGTTGCGCAAGTTAAACTGGCAGAAGAATTATCAAACAATGCGGAAGTTGTGGGACAGGTAAAAGCCAATTACACAAGGGCTAAAAATATTACGGGTAAAATTGATAACCTTACATTTGGTAATGTTGATGAGGCGTTATTACAAGACAATGCGGAAAAAGAATTAAAAACAGTACTTGCAAGTGCTAAAACTGAAATCGCAACTGCGGTTAATAAGGAAGATTTCAAATCTGCCGTATCTGTGCTTGCGGGAATTGCGCCAAAACTGGACGCATTCTTTGAAAATGTAATGGTAAATGCCGATGACGACAAAGTTCGCACAAATCGCCTGAATATCTTAGGTGAAATTATGGATACTGCAAATACCATTGCCGATTTTAATATCGTTGAATAATTTATTTACCCGCTGTTGCAAGGATTTCAACTAGTATATCTTCTTTTGCGGCACGGGCTTCAAGGCAGGCTCTTGCAGGGGCGTGACCTTCGTTTACCCAATTATCCCAAACTTCATTCATTGCATCAAAGTCTTTGATATCACGCACAAAGATTGTGGCTTGTAATAAGTTATCTTTATCCATACCGTGTTGTGATAACAGGGCTTCAATCTTTTCAAGGCATTGTTTCGTTTGCCCTTTTACATCTTGGCTACGGTCTGTGGCTGTTTGCCCACAGAAAATGTGTAAACCGTTGTATATCACAGTTTTGCTCATTCTTGCATTGGTGTCAAATCGTTGAATTGTCATTTTTTTCCCTTTTAAATATTGAATTTAGATAATTATTAAATACTATCACAAAATATAGATTTTTGTACTTTTATTTATTGTCTTTATGGAAAGAATCTAGTAAATTCTTGATATTAAAAAAATTGCTTTTGATAGAGGAAAATAAAACAATGACACAATGGGTATATTCATTCGGTGATGGTAAGGCAGAAGGTCGCGTTGATATGCGTGAATTATTGGGCGGTAAGGGCGCTAATTTAGCGGAAATGTCGTCTATTGGACTTCCAGTACCACCAGGCTTCACAATCACAACAGAAGTATGTACATATTACTATGGCAATGACCGTTCATACCCAACGGAACTTGAAGCACAAATCCTTGACAGCCTTAAAAAGGTGGAAGCAATCACAGGTGCGGTATTTGGCGATGCTTCAAATCCATTATTATTCTCTGTTCGTTCAGGTGCAAGGGTATCAATGCCAGGTATGATGGACACGGTATTAAACCTTGGTTTAAACGATGCCACAGTTGCAGGTTTAGAAGAAAAATCTGGTGACTCACGCTTTGCATGGGATTCATACCGTCGTTTCATTCAAATGTACGGCGATGTGGTACTTGATGTTGACCACCACTTATTCGAAGAATTACTTGAAGCCCGCAAAGATGTTGCAGGCGTATTACTTGATACGGAATTAAGTTCAGACGACTTAAAAGAACTAGTTAAAGATTACAAAGCATTAGTTAAAAAAGAACTAGGCGAAGATTTCCCAGAAGACCCACATAAACAATTATGGGGTGCGATTTCTGCCGTATTTAAATCTTGGCAAATTCCACGTGCGAAAACTTACCGTGCATTAAACTCAATTCCAGAAGAATGGGGTACTGCGGTAAATGTACAGGCAATGGTATTTGGTAATATGGGCGAAGACTGTGCAACTGGTGTTGCCTTTACCCGTGACCCATCAACTGGTGAAAATATTTTCTATGGTGAATACTTAATTAATGCCCAAGGCGAAGATGTAGTAGCAGGTATCCGTACCCCACAATACATTACAGTTGCGGCAAAAGAAGCGGGCGGTTCTGATATGCCAGCAATGGAAGAAGTAATGCCAGAAATTTTTGCGGAACTTGATAAAGTTCGCATTCAACTTGAAACACATTACCGCGATATGCAAGATATTGAATTTACCGTACAAAAAGGTAAATTATATATGCTTCAAACCCGTTCAGGTAAACGCACAACTAAGGCGGCGATTAAAATTGCTTGTGATATGGTTGATGAAAAACTTATTTCAAAGGACGAAGCATTACTTCGTGTAAATGCAAACAGCCTTGATCAAATCTTGCACCCAATGATTGACCCGAATGCACCAAAAGAAATTATTGGTTCTGGTCTTCCTGCATCACCGGGTGCGGCGACGGGACAAGCGGTATTCTGTTCTGATGAAGCAGAAGCACTTGCAAAAGACGGTGTTGATACAATTCTTGTTCGTATTGAAACAAGCCCAGAAGACATTCACGGTATGCACGCAGCCCGTGGTATTTTAACAACGCGTGGTGGTATGACTTCACACGCAGCCGTTGTTGCCCGTGGTATGGGTCGCCCTTGCGTAAGTGGTGCTGGTTCAATTAGCGTTTCGTATAAAGACGAAACTATGGTTGCTGGAAACAAAGTTGTTAAAAAAGGCGATTACATTACAATTGACGGTACAACTGGTGAAATTATTCTTGGTAAAGTTGAAACAATTCAACCAGAACTTAGCGGGGATTTCTCACGCGTTATGGATTGGGCTGATGAAGCGCGTACACTTAAAATCCGTACAAATGCGGATACACCAGACGATGCAAAAACTGCTCGTGATTTTGGTGCGGAAGGTATTGGTCTTTGCCGTACGGAACATATGTTCTTTGAAGCCGACCGTATTCTTGCTGTTCGTCAAATGATTATGTCGGAAACGGTTGAAAGCCGAAGCGAAGCATTAAACAAAATCTTACCAATGCAAAGGTCTGACTTTGAAGGTTTATTCCACGCAATGAAGGGATTACCTGTGACAATTCGTTTACTTGACCCACCATTACACGAATTCTTACCAGCGGAAGAAGAATTTGCTGACCTTGCAAAAGCAAGTGGCGTTTCAACTGACTTTGTTAAGAAAAGAGTTGGCGAATTACACGAATTTAACCCAATGCTTGGTCACCGTGGTTGCCGTTTATTAAACACATACCCTGAAATTTGTGAAATGCAAGCAAGGGCTATTTTTGAAGCAGCAATTAATGTGAAAAAGGAAACTGGCGAAACTGTATTATGTGAAGTTATGATTCCATTAGTAAGTATTAAGAAAGAACTTGATAACTTAAAGCAAGTTATTGATGATACTGCGAAAAAAGTTGCCGAAGAACAAGGTGTTAAACCTGAATATATTCTTGGTACAATGATTGAACTTCCAAGGGCTGCACTTCGTGCGGATGAAATTGCCGAAAATGCTGAATTCTTTAGCTTTGGTACAAATGACTTAACGCAAACAGCATATGGTCTTAGCCGTGATGATGCTGCAAGGTTCTTAGCCCAGTATCAACAAACGGGTATCCTTGAAAGCGATCCATTCCAAACACTTGATACGGAAGGTGTGGGCGAATTAATTAAGATTGCCAAAGAACGCGGTATGAAAACTCGTCCAGATATCAAACTTGGTATTTGTGGTGAACACGGTGGTGATCCAGCATCTATTGAATTCTGTCATAATGTTGGTTTACAATATGTTTCTTGTTCGCCGTTCCGTGTGCCAATCGCACGACTTGCTGCGGCACAATCGGCAATTAATTCAAAAGACAAGTAATAATGTTTAATACTATTGATACACTTGATGCAACGGGTAAAGCAATTATCCTTAGGGGTGATTTAAATGTCCCTGTTAAGGACGGTGCTGTTTCGGACAATACTCGTCTTGAAAGGTTAAAACCAACAATCAATGCCTTAACTGAAAAAGGGGCAAAGGTTGTGGTTGCTTCACACTTTGGTCGTCCAAAGGGTGAAAAAAATCCAGAAATGTCATTATCTGCGGTTGCAACTGAACTGGCAAAAGTTCTTGGGCAAGATGTTAAATTTATTGATGATTGCATTGGTGAAAATGTTGCAAGTGAAGTTGCAAACCTTAACAATGGTGATGTGGCGGTTCTTGAAAACTTACGCTTTTATAAAGGCGAAGAAGCAAATGATACTGACTTTGCCAAACAACTAGCAAACGGTTTTGATGTATATGTAAATGATGCGTTTTCTGTAAGCCACAGGGCGCACGCGTCAACACACGCAATTGCCAATGAATTACCAGCTTATGCAGGTTTAAATATGCAAGCGGAACTAGAAGCATTATCTTCATCACTTGATAATCCAGCCCGTCCAGTAATGGCAATCGTTGGTGGTTCAAAAGTTTCAACAAAGCTTGATGTATTAAATAACTTGGTTAAGAAAGTTGATAAACTTGTAATCGGTGGCGGTATGGCAAATACTTTCCTTTATGCAACGGGTGTTGATATTGGTGCTTCACTTTGTGAAAAAGATTTATCAGAAACAGTTAAACAAATCATTGCAACAGCTGAATTAAATGATTGTGATATTATCCTGCCAAATGACGCACAGGTAAGCGATGATATAAACAACGGTGCAAATTCAACGGAAAAACAAATTTCTGATATTTCAGAAACGGATATGATACTTGATATTGGTGCAACTGCAACCGCCCAAGTTGTAAATGAAATTAAACAATGTAAAACATTAATTTGGAATGGACCAGTCGGTGCATTTGAATT
>JBMZFW010000032.1:0-13028 GCA_049615605.1 Alphaproteobacteria bacterium
GATAAAAAATCACGCCTTTTAAAAGCCATAACAAGTCCTTTTAAGTTAAATAGTTAATATTATTTAAGCCATTTTTTCTTTTAAGCCAGCTTCAATGGCATCAAGAAATTCATTTGTTGTAAGGTAAGGTTGGTCTTTGCCGATAAGCAATGCTAAGTCCTTAGTCATTTTACCAGATTCAACCGTTTCAATACACACGGCTTCAACCGTATCAGCAAATTTAACAACATCAGGTGTTTCATCAAATACCCCACGGTATTTTAAACCACGCGTCCATGCAAATATTGATGCAATTGGGTTTGTTGATGTTTCTTTGCCTTGTTGGTGTTGGCGGTAGTGCCTTGTCACTGTACCGTGGGCTGCTTCGGCTTCAATCGTTTTGCCATCTGGTGTCATAAGCACCGATGTCATAAGACCCAGTGAACCGAAACCTTGGGCAACGATATCCGATTGCACATCACCGTCATAGTTTTTACATGCCCAAAGGAAATCGCCTTCTGATTTAATTGCAAATGCAACTAAGTCATCAATAAGGCGGTGTTCATACCAAATACCAAGTTCATCAAACTTAGCTTTGTATTCTTTGTCAAAGATTTCTTGGAAGATATCTTTGAAACGACCGTCATAGGCTTTAAGAATTGTATTTTTTGTTGATAATAAGCAAGGTATCTTGCGGTTAATAGCATAATTAAAACAAGCGTGCGCAAAACCAATAATACTTTCATCAGTGTTATACATAGACATTGCAATACCTGAATCTTGGAATTGATATACTTCTTTTTCAATAATATCTTTCCCATCATCTGATTCAAATTTAATTGTTAATTTACCTGCACCTGGAACAACAAAATCCGTTGCGCGGTATTGGTCACCAAAGGCGTGGCGGGCAATTACAATTGGTTTTTTCCAGCCTTGAACATAGCGTGGAATATTTGAACATACAATTGGTTCACGAAACACAGTGCCACCAAGAATATTACGGATTGTACCGTTTGGTGATTTCCACATTTGTTTAAGGTTAAATTCTTCAACCCTTGCTTCATCAGGGGTAATAGTTGCACATTTTACACCAACGCCATATTTTTTAATGGCTTCGGCAGAATCAATAGTGATTTGGTCATCTGTTTCATCACGTTTTTCAACGCTAAGGTCATAATACTTTAAATCAATGTCTAGGTATGGAAGGATAAGTTTTTGTTTAATGAAATCCCAGATAATTCTAGTCATTTCATCGCCATCAATTTCAACCATTGGATTTTTTACTTTGATTTTAGTCATATTTGCCCCTTGTATCTAATTTTATTTCGTCAAAACAATAACATAATTTAATAAATTTTGTAAGTGCTTTTTTTGTATATAAAATTTGTATTTTGTGTTATGTTGTCTTAGAAAATTAAACTTATAAAAACAATAATCTTTTAAGGATACACATAATGAGCTTAGACTTTTTAAAACCAGTATTAATACCAATTCACCAAGAAGGTCATAAATTTATTGCCATATTTGCAGGTGCTACGGCTATCTTTTATATGATGGATTGGACACTTCTTACTTTTGTAGGCGTTGTTTTAACAGTTTGGTGTGGTGCATTTTTCCGCAACCCAACAAGACATACACCAACAAAAGATGGTCTTATTATATCGCCTGCTGATGGGGTTGTGCAATTAATCACACAATCGGCACCGCCGGCGGAACTTGGTATGGGTGATAAAGAACTTACAAGGGTTAGCGTATTTATGAATGTATTTAATGTTCATATTAATCGTGCCCCAATATCGGGTGTTGTAAAAGCGGTTGAATACAAACCAGGTAAATTTTTAAATGCTGATCTTGATAAAGCAAGTTCAGATAATGAAAGATTAAGTTTTGTTATGGAACATAGCTCTGGTAAAGATATTGCTTTTGTACAAATTGCGGGTCTTGTTGCACGCCGTATCAAAGGTTTTGTAAAAGAAGGCGATGTATTAAGCGTAGGGGAACGATTTGGTTTAATCCGCTTTGGTTCACGCGTTGATGTATATTTACCAAAGGGTGTTAAGCCAATGGTTGCACTTGGTCAAACAATGATTGCTGGTGAAACAGTTCTTGCAGATTTAAATGCAAAAAAACAAGAAGATTACTTAATTAAATCAGAATAGGTAAGATTATGAGAAGTCATTTTAAAACATCATTCATTATTCCAAACGCCATTACATTGGCGGGGACTTGTTCCGCATTAACGGGTATTAAATACGCAATGGGCGGTCTTTGGGAAAAGTCGGTTATTTGTATTATACTAGCGGCAATTTTTGATGGTCTTGATGGCAGAGCTGCCAGAATGTTAAAGGCGACTTCTACTTTCGGGGAAATATTGGACAGCTTGTCTGATTTCGTGGCATTTGGTGTTGCCCCTGCGTTTATTATGTATTTTTGGATACTTTCTGGATTTGGTGGTATCGGTTGGGGGCTTACATTATTCTTTGTAATTTGTTGTGGTCTTCGTCTTGCAAGGTTTAATACGATGCTTGATAAATTACCAAAGTTTGCTAGCAATTTCTTCCAAGGTATTCCAGCCCCAGCAGGTGCATTGGTTGTGTTATTACCAATTATGGTATCGTTCTATGGCTTAACAATTAATGAATTAGCTGTTGTTGCGTGGTTTGTATTTACAGCATTGTTAATGGTTTCAACTGTTCCAATGTTTTCATTTAAGAAAACTAAGATTGAACGAAAGTTTATTCCAATTGTAATGTTGGTTGTTGGTTTAATCCTTGCGGGTCTTGCAAGTAAGCCGTGGTATACATTAAGTGCAGTTTTATTTGTGTACTTACTTACAATTCCATTTTCATATTCAAAATATAAGAAACTAGAAAAAGAAAATAGTTAAGATTTTTTTCTATTGTAGAACACAGATAATATTGCAGGTGTCACAAATAGGGTTAGGATAGTTGAAAACATTAACCCAGTTAAGATATTTTGGCTAAGCAATGTCCACATTTGTGAGCTTGGTGAATTAAAATGTACAAGCCTGTCAACAAAGTTAATATCAATCCCTAGTGCAGTTGGCAATAGCCCCAGAGCCGTTGTTGTTGATGTAAGTAAAATAGGGCGAAGACGCATTATAGCAGTTTTAATAATTGCAACTGTCGTATCTTTTTCTGTTCTTTTTAATACCTTGAATGTGTCAATCAATACAATGTTGTTGTTTACAACAATCCCTGCAAGGGAAATGATTGCTAAACCAGACATTACAATGGAAAACGGTTTGCCTGTAATTACCAGACCCAATACAACCCCAACAGTTGAAAGAATTACAGAGAATAAGATTACCCCAACTAAATAGAAGCTATTGAATTCCAGTAATAAAATCATTGCCATTAAGAATATTACAACAAAGAATGCTTGAACTAAGAAGTTCTTAGATTCATTTTCTGATTGTTTATTCCCTTTAAATTCAATATCTGTATCTTTTTCCAGCAGATTGTTTTGTCTTATTTCCTTTTCAAGTGCTTTGATTTCGTTGTTGATGATGTAACCAGTTTTTACATTGGCATTAATCTTTTCAATTTTTTTACCGCCTTCACGCAATAGATTGTTTACTGGTTTGGCATATTTTTTATCAACAAGGTCAATAATTGGCACTGGACCTTTTGGTGTTTGAATACGCAATTCTTCAATACCTGTAATCGTTTGGTATTTAGAAGGGTACTTTAATAATATTTTTACTTCGTCTTCTGTGTAATTCGGACGGAATGTTGATATTTTCATTCCCTTTGTAAGCATTGATATGCTGTTTGATATCGTTGATATATTTATACCAGCCTTATTAATGGCTTCTTTGTTTGGAATAAATAAAAATTCAATACCAGATGTATCAATTGTTGAATCAACACTGCTGAATACATTTTTAGATTTCATATATTCCGTAATATTGGTTGTTGATTTTGCAATTTTATTTCGGTCAGAACCGATTATGTTCATTTGAATATCTGCACCAGAACGGGGACCATTTGATTGGCGGGATATACGAACTTCCACACCCTTTATTGATGCTAGTGCCTTTTGTAATTCCGCTTCAATTTGTTTTGCACGTGGGCGTAATTCCCAATGCTGTAATTCAAGGGTAATTCCGCCAATCTTATCTTTACGAATGACACGGGAACTAGACTTTGTACCCGCCTTAGTTGATATAAAGACGATATAATTATTCTTTTCATTATATTCAAATACCTTTTGTTCCACTTTTGAAACAAGCTTTTCTTTTTCGTGAAGTGATAAATTACCTGGGCTGTGAATATTCATTCTTATTGTTGATGCGTCACTGTTTGGAAAGAATGTTGTTCCCGCGCCAAATTTAATGAACGCCCCCCAAGATACAATCAGCATTACAAAGGTTAAGGCAATAACACGAACAGGTTGTGCAATTACTTTATCCAGTAAAGATTTATATTTTTTTAAATAGATGCTTCCGTTTGCCACCAATTCATCAACTTTTGAATCTTCAATGGAAAGATTGTTTTTTGTACTAGGGGTATCAAGTTTTAATGAAACCTTTTTGTAAATTACAAATGCCATTACAATGGCGATGATAATACTTATTATAGATGCCATACCACCTGTAATCGGCGTAAGTATATAAGAACCCACAATAATAATTGTAACGAATGTTATGCCTTGTAAGCATATTTTTGCAAAGCTGTTAATATTAACACCAATTACAGGCATAATAATAAGCGCAACAATTAATGATGATGATAAAACAATAATAAGGGTGATTGGAATATACTTCATAAATTCCCCAACCATTCCCGGCCATATTGTAAGTGGAAGGAATGCAACAAGTGTTGTTGCCATTGACGCAATAACTGGTCTTGCCATTTTGGAAATTGACATTTTAAATGCGTCAATTGAACTAAATCCTTCGTCAATTTTTCTTTGTGCGAATTCAGATACAACAATCGCACCATCAACCAACATACCAATTGAAAGAATAAGACCGAACAACACAACAATGTTTAATGAAAAACCTATTGAGTTTAATACAATTATACCGCTAAGGAATGAAAGGGGGATTGAAACACCAACCAACAAGCCATTTTTTAAACCAAGGGCAGATACAACAACAACCATAATTAATAATATTGCGGTAATAATATTGTTTTGTAAGTCCCTTAGGATATTGTTAACTTCTTTTGAAGCGTCATTTGATATGGAAATGTGGATATTTTTGTTTTTTGAATTTTTATTTTCCATATCAACAATATTAATTACTTTTTGTACGGTGTTTAATAAATTGCTACCAGATTTCTTTGTTATTGATATATTAATGCTACTTCGTCCATTTACACGGCTGTTTACAGTGTTTGTGGTGAATGAACGATTGTAAGTGGCAATGTCTTTTAATAATATTTGATTATCGCCTTTTGATAAAATAGGGGTATTTAATACCTGTTCAATAGTATCAAGTGAATTTGGGATTTTAATATTAAAGAAACCACTTTCTTTTTCTTGTTGTGCACCCGTTGGTAAAATTGTATTTGCACTTTTTAAAGCATTGCTTATTTGCGATGGAGTTAATTCATAAAATTCCATAACCTCTGGCTTTAACATAATGTTTACAACTTCATCGCGTTCGCCGTTAATTGACACATCTAAAACAGTTGGGATTGCCTTAAATTTATCTTTTAATTGTTTTGCTTGGCTTAACAAGGTTTTAAAATCCGCATCGCCCCAAATATTTACATCAATTATTGGATGGTCAGAAACATTTATTTCGTGAATTTTGGTTTTATCATGACCTTTTGGCAGGCTGTTTTCTTTTTCTTCAACAGCTTTTTTTATGTCATCGTATGCTTTTGTTAAGTCAGTACCTGCATAAAATTCAAGGATAACATTACCGCCACCTTTATATCCCGTTGATGTAATCTTTTTTACACCAGATAATGATTTCAACCTTGTTTCCATCGGCTGAATAAGCATTTTTTCACTGTCTTCTGGGGTAATTCCTTCTAGTCCCAGTGAAACATAGAACATTGGAACTTGGATATCTGGGTTATCTTCTTTTGGAATTGAGCTATAATTTATAACCCCCATAATAAACAGTATAACCACAAGGGTTAATACCATTTTTGCCCTAGAAAAAATAAAATCAAGAAATTTCATAATTAATCCTGTATCACATCGCCGATTTTGGCAAAGCCCGCACCATCGGTAAGGATAGTTGTTTCTGCATCAAGACCCGAAACCCAAGAACCGTCAAGGTTTTCTTGCAAGATTGTAACCTTTTTAAATTCAACTTTGTTTGAAGCGTTTAATATTTTTATGGCTAAATCACCATCTGGATCAACATTGAATAATGAAGATGGTACAAAGTGTGCCATAGTTGATTTTAATTTAATTTTGATTTTGATTGGTTCACCATTGGTAAAATCATCATTTTCAATGTCGCCAACTAAACGATATGTTTTTACAACTGGTTCAGGGGTTGATGAAATTGCCTTTACCGTACCAATGTATTCTTTTTCATTTAAATTAAATTTAAATTTATCACCATTATTAATTTTGTGTTTCTGTTTGATTGAAACAAATGCAATTACTTGATATTTTGACTTGTTTTCAATATCAATTAAATCTTCATTCATATAAACAAATTCATTTGCTTTTTTACGGATAATACCAATATGACCAGTAAAAGGGGCTTTGATATAATGGTTGTTATAATTGTTTTTTGAATTTTCCAAATTTGTTTTTGCCCTAGCATAATTAAACTTGGAATTTTCAAAGCCAGACTTTGATAATAATTTTTTCTTATATAATGCTTTGTCTGTTTTGTATTTAATTGATGCTTCGTTAAAGCTTATTTTTGCTTGGTTAAGGATTGATTTGGCAGGGGCACCATTAATTACCATAAGTAATGTGCCTTTTTTAACAAAATCGCCTGCTTTTACCTTTATGGAATCAATATTACCTGGTGCTTGGGATTTTATAAGGATACTTTGTTCCGATTTAATTTGTGCAGGAATTGAAATTACGGGGTTAAAGTTTTGCGCTTTAACAAGTTTTGTTTCAATTTTAATTGAATTAGTTCGTTTGAATTCTTTCTTAGTATTCTTATCGTTAAAGAAAACCCCAGACATCATCCAACCAATAATCATTAACAGTATGACAATTGCTATTTTTATATTTTTATTCATTTTAATTTTTTGCCTTTATTAATTAAATGATTTTTTATATGTAATAATTATATAATAAAATGATACGAACTAACAGTAAAAAAATAGTTAAAAAAGGTTTAAATTATTGCGTTTAAACAGAAAAACCCCCCAATAAATAAATTATCAGGGGTTTAAGAGAGAGAGTTATTTGAAACTGTTTTATTTTGCGTTTACAAAATCCACAATGTCTAATCTAGTTAAGCCAATATCGCTTAATTGACGATCAGATAATTGGTTTAAAGCTTTAATAGTCTTAGCTTTTTTAATTTTTGTTGCAACTTTTGCAAAAATAGAAGTTTTTGCAGTTGTGTTTAAGTTTGTGTTTAATGTTAATGTTTGCATGTTTCTAATCCTTATAAAATAAATATTAGTAAATAAAATTTGTTTACAAGAATTAATATGCACTAAATGATTTTATATGTCTTGCGCAAGTATAGAATTGTAGATATGCGTTTTTTGCATACCTTGTGAATATGCTTGGGTAATAAAAAAGGGCTGATTTGCAGCCCTTTGTTTAATTATTCCCATTCAATAGTCCCTGGTGGTTTTGATGTGTAATCGTACACAACGCGATTTACCCCTTGGACTTCATTGATAATACGGGTTGCAACATTTGTTAAGAATTTAGCATCAAATGGATATACATCAGCCGTCATACCGTCCGTTGATGTTACCGCACGCAAGCCACATACATAATCATAAGTTCTGTGGTCGCCCATTACCCCAACTGTTTTAACAGGTAATAATACGGCAAAGGCTTGCCAAATTTCATCGTAAAGACCAGCATTTCTTATTTCTTCTAAGTAAACTGCATCGGCTTTTCTTAAAATATCACATTTATCTTTTGTAATATCCCCTGGAATACGAATTGCAAGACCTGGACCTGGGAATGGGTGTCTGCCGATAAACATATCAGGCAAGCCCAGTTCTTTACCAAGTAAGCGAACTTCGTCTTTGAATAATTCGCGTAATGGTTCAACCAATTCCATATTCATTCGTTCTGGTAAACCGCCCACATTGTGGTGTGATTTAATAACAACATCACTGCCAGTGAATGAAACAGATTCAATTACATCTGGGTATAGTGTACCTTGGGCTAAGAAATCCGCACCGCCAATTTTATTGGCTTCGGCTTCAAATACATCAATGAATAGCTTGCCGATTGTTTTTCTTTTCTTTTCAGGGTCGCTTACACCGTCAAGTTCGCCAAGGAACATTTCTTCTGCATTTACATGAACAAGGTTAATGTTGTAATGGTTTTCAAACATATCAACAACTTGTTCGGCTTCGTTCATTCGTAATAAACCGTGGTCAACAAATATACATGTTAATTGGTCACCGATTGCTTCGTGTAATAATACGGCAACAACAGAACTGTCAACACCGCCACTTAGTCCACATATAACTTTTTTATCGCCAACTTGCTTGCGAATGTTTGCGATTGCTTCTTCTTTGAATTTAGACATTGTCCAATCGCCACTTAAACCACATACATTTTTAAGGAAGCTGTCAATTAATTTTGCCCCATCTGGTGTGTGGACAACTTCTGGGTGGAATTGTACACCGTAAAAGTTTCTGCTTACATCAGCGGTAATTGCATACGGGGCACCTTTTGAAGTGGCAAAGATTTCAAAGCCTTCTGGAATTTTTGTTACTTTGTCGCCGTGGCTCATCCATACGGTTGGGTTTTGGCCTTGTTTCCATACACCTTTAAATAATGGGCAATCAGATTTTACATCAATTTCCGCACGACCGAATTCACCGTGACCGTCTTCACCCGGTTCAACCAAACCACCAAGCTGTTGGCACATTGTTTGTTGACCATAACAAATACCAAGAATTGGCAGACCAAGTTCAAATATTTCTTGTGGTGCACGTGGTGAATTTTCTTCGTGTACTGATTCAGGACCACCAGATAAAATAATACCCTTTGGATTATATTCTTTTACCGTTTCAATGGTTGTTTTATTGAAAGGGTGAATTTCACTGTATACACCGGCTTCCCTTACACGACGTGCAATAAGTTGTGTAACCTGTGAACCAAAGTCAATAATTAGTATTTTTTCCATAGTATAATTCCAATTTTGTTTAATTATGTTAGTGTTTTTAGCAAATATGTATTAACAAATCAAGTACGGTGATACTTTCGTGTAATTACCGCAATGAAAAAACCATCTGAATTAAAATTATGCGGGCTTATTCGCAATGTTTTACCCGCTGATTTTAATGGATTGTTAAATGTGTCTTTCCATATTTCCTTAATGTCGCATAAATCAAAATCATCATTATTTTTAATGAATTTATTGATTTGATTTTCATTTTCTTCTGCCAGTAATGAACAGGTAATGTAAATAATTTTACCACCAGGGCGGGTAAGCCTTGATGCGGATTGTAAAATGTTTTCTTGTAATTCCACCAATTCATTTAATGTGTTTTCAGTCGTACGCCATTTTTGGTCTGGATTTCGGCGCCAAGTTCCCGTTCCACTGCACGGGGCGTCAATTACCACGCGGTCAAAACCACCATCAAGGCGTTCAGTTCGGCGTTTTATCCATTTATCTCTTTCCGAAGAAAGAACTCTTTTTTCCGCATTGTTTACGCCCGAACGACGCAGGCGAATTGATGCACGGTTTAATCGTTTTTCCGATACATCACAATATATAATACGACCAGTATTTTCCATATCCTGTGCCATTGCCAATGTTTTACCACCTGCACCCGCACAAAAATCAACAATCTTATCGCCTTTTTTTGCACCAATAAGTTTGCTGGCTAGTTGTGAACCATAGTCTTGAATTTCAAACAAACCATTTTTAAATGCTTCTAATGACGATAGGGCATATCTTTTCTTTAACCTTAAACCATCATCAAGCAAGTTTAAATCAAGTGCATCAATGTTGTTTTGTTTAAGGGCGTTTCTCACCATGTCAATATTTGATTTTAAAGTATTAACACGAATATCAACACTGCCTTCTTTATTCATTGCATTTATGGCGTGGAATGTTTCATCGCCGTAAACTTCTTTAAATTTATCATATAACCAAGATTGTACATTTAATTGTACATATTCAGGCATATCTTTATCCCCAAGCTTTTTATTTGAAGATAGGGATTTGATTAATTCAAAATCTGGTTTTGTTAAATCGTTTGGTGCGAACTTATTGTTATCATCGTTAAATAATTCCACTGGGTTTTTACCCCAGAAGTGGAAATAAGTAATAATGATTGTACGAACATTTACATCAAACCCAAGTTTTTCAATCCACCACGATAATTCCCCACGATGGCGAAGGATATCGTAAACAGTTTTTGCAATCGTATTTTTGTCTTTTGAACCGGCATAGCGGTTATTTTGATTCCAAAATGATATTACCTTATCCGCGGGTATAGAACTGTTTTCAATACTTTCCAGTATTTCAATGACAGCAGAAGTATGCGAAGAAGGTTTCACTGTTCTTAGCCTTGGCGATAGTTTGGTGCTTCACGCGTTACGGCAATATCGTGAACATGACTTTCACGCAGACCCGCATTGGTAATACGACGGAATTTACAATTCTTACGCATATCATCAATTGTCGCATTACCCGTATAACCCATTGATGATTTTAAACCACCAATTAATTGGTATATAACGCTTGATACTAAACCTTTATATGGTACGCGACCTTCAACACCTTCTGGTACGAATTTGTTTGTGTCCTTGATTGTGTCTTGGAAATATCTGTCGGCAGAACCTTGTGCCATTGCACCTTCTGAACCCATACCACGGTATGATTTATATGAACGACCTTGGTAAAGGAAAGTTTCCCCTGGTGTTTCTTCTGTACCAGCAAGCATTGAACCAACCATTGAACAACTTGCACCTGCGGCAATTGCCTTGGCAAAGTCACCACTTGACTTAATACCGCCATCGGCGATGATAGGGGTGTTTGTTTTTTCCGCAACTTCAACCGCGTCAAAGATTGCAGATAACTGTGGAACACCAACACCGGCAACAATTCGTGTTGTACAAATTGAACCAGGACCAATACCAACCTTAACCGCATCGGCACCCGCATCAACCAATGATTTTACCGCATCACCAGTTGCAATGTTACCAGCGATTATCTGTACATTTGGGTATTCTTTTTTAACACGGGCAACTTGGTCAAGTACACCTTGTGAATGACCGTGTGCCGTATCAATTACCAATACATCAACGCCTGCATCAATTAAATGTTGGCTTCGTTCAAATCCATTATCACCAATACCAGTTGCAGCGGCTGATAATAATGAACCATTTGCATCAATTGCTGAATCTGGGAATTGTGTTGATTTATCAATATCTTTTACAGTCATAAGACCAACACATTTCTTTTCCTTATCAATAACGATAAGTTTTTCAATTCTGTGTTTGTGTAAAAGTCTTTTTGCTTCTTCATAAGAAGCGCCTTCGTTAATTGTAATAACGCGTTTTGTCATAAGCTTTTCAATTGGCGTATCTAAATCAGTTGCAAACCTTACATCACGGTTTGTTAAAATACCTGCAAGCCTTGATGAACGCTTTGTAATTACAGGAATACCACTGATATTAAAGCGTTTCATTGTTGCAAGTGCTTCGCCCAATGTTTTATCCGCTGTAATTGTAATAGGGTCTTGTACCATACCAGATACAAATCTTTTAACACGGCGAACTTCTTTTGCTTGTTCTTCCATAGTTAAGTTTTTGTGAATAACACCAATACCGCCAAGCTGTGCCATTGCGATTGCCATTTTACTTTCTGTAACTGTATCCATTGCACTTGCGATAAGTGGAATATTAATGTCAATATCACGCGTTAATCTAGTCTTAGTAGTAGTTTCATTTGGTAAAACATTACTGTATGCAGGGGTTAATAATACATCATCAAATGTTAAAGCTTCTTTTATTTCCATAGTCTTATTCCTTTAAATTTGTAAGTTTTAATGTAATCTAGACTAAAAAATATGAAAAAGCAAGTAGTTTTGACTCAAAAAGAGTCACAAAAACTTATTTTTATCTAAAAAGTGGGTAAAAATGATTCACAAAATAGTTTTTTTTATAAAGTTCCGTCAAAATTATCTTTGAAACCAGTGGCAATTACATACATTTCTGGTGAATCTTTGCGTGAAGATGGTGGTTTGTAATGAAACACCTTTGTAAAGTGGTGTTTTAACGTTTTTAATAATTCACTTTCCGTACCACCAGAAAACACTTTGGCAACGAAATATCCGTCTTTTTTTAGTATTTCTAGGGCAAAGTACAATGCCATTTCAACCAATGCAATAATTCGCAAGTGGTCGGTTGCCTTGTGACCTGTGGTATTTGCTGCCATATCGCTAAGGACACCATTTACTTTTCCATCTAGTTCTTTTTTAATTAATTCTGGTGCATCGTCATCGGTAAAGTCGCCTTGTAATAAAATAGCACCGGGAATTGGTTCGACTTCTAATAAGTCAATACCAACAACTTTACCTTTATTATTCATAATTTGCAGGGCAACCTGTGTCCACCCACCAGGGGCACAACCCAAATCAACAATTTTGTGGTCTGGTTGGATAATATTATATTTTTCTTGAATGTCTTGTATTTTAAATGCCGCACGCGAACGAAGTCCCATTCGTTTTGCTTCCATAACATAAGGGTCATTTAATTGGCGGTCAAGCCAACGGGCTGAACTGTTGGAACGACGACGGGCGGTTTTTACACGAACCGTTTTATATCTTCTATCAGAAACACTACCTTTACCTTTTTTGCTCATTCATCAATTTCCTTAACATGCCTTCACGGATACCACGATCGGCAACATTTATATGTTCTGATTTAAATGTATCACA
>JBMZFW010000033.1:0-12808 GCA_049615605.1 Alphaproteobacteria bacterium
CTTGATGAAGAAACATCAATTATTGCAACTTGGAATAAGGAAGAAAAAAAATACAAAGTTCAAAATTATAAACAACCACTTGTTGAATCGCAAAATTCAGCCAACGGTGAAATAACAAGTTCCCTGTATAAAGCGATGGAACAAAACGGTGTTAAAAGGGGTGCAATAAACGATTTTATTAACCTGTTTAGCTTTGATGTGGATTTCCAGCGTGATATTCGTAAAGGTGACAGCTTTGATGTTGGTTTTTCTGAATACACAAACCAAGAAGGAAACTTTGTTCGTTCAGGCAACATTCGTTATGCGGAATTATCAGTCCAAGGCATAAGAAAAAGATATTACAAATATAAAGCTTCATCGGGCAGGGTTGACTATTATGACAGCAATGGTAAATCAGGTCGTAAAGCCTTAATGAAAACACCAATTGAAGGTGCAAGACTTTCTTCATCATTTGGTCGCCGTAAGCACCCAGTGCTTGGTTATACAAAAATTCACAAAGGTACGGACTTTGCAGCACCAAGGGGCACACCAATTTTTGCCGCTGGTGATGGCAGGATTGAATACGCTGGAAGAAATGGAAGCTTTGGTATTTATATTCGTATTCGCCACAACGGAAGTTATAAAACCGCTTATGCACATATGAGCGGAATTGCAAAAGGTGTTCGCCGTGGTCGTTCCGTAAGACAGGGGCAAGTAATTGGTTATGTTGGTACAACTGGTCGTTCAACGGGCAACCACTTGCACTATGAAGTATACAAAAACGGTCGCGCGATTAATTCAAGGACTATGAAATTACCATCGGGCAAACAACTTAAAGGCAAAGAATTAAAAGAATTTAAAGTATTCATTAAACCAATGATGCGTGATGGTATTTAATATCTTACCGCTTTTATTTTTTCAATTTTATTAAGCTTGTGTTCACGCCAAACTACATACAGACCAGCCATAATAATCATTATCATACCAATCCATGATTGGTTTGATAATATTTCACCAAATACGATATAAGACGCACCGGCAGTGAAAATTAAATTCATATATTTTGATGATGCAAATAAGGTTGTATCACATAATTCAACCGCAATTACCATAAATAATTGTGCAAGTACCCCCATAACACCAACTAATATAACAGCAATTAAAACATCACTGTTAACAATCGGGGTAAATTCATTAAATAATAGGTATATACCAGATACAGCCGTTCCCATTACAGAAAAGTAAAGAGTGATTGCATATGATGAATCCGTCTTGCTTAATGTACGCATTACAATAATAACTAGTGCCCATATTATAGCACCTGCAAGTGCATATAATGCATAGAAGTTAAAATCAATACCAGGACGCAAGATTAATAAGCCACCTAAGAATCCAATTATAAGTGCAGCTGTACGATGAAACTTAATTTGTTCATTATAAAATATTACACTTAACACTGTTAATATAATAGGGCTTAAATATAAAATACTTGCTGCTTCACCCAGTGGCATTTTTTGATATGCGGTAAAGAATGCAAACATTCCAGATACTCCAAGAATCATTCTTACAATTTGTAATCTTACATTTACCATTTTTAATTGGTTTATATTGCCATATTTAATCCAAACATAGCCAACCAACAATGGAATGCCAGTGATGCTTCGGTAAAACATTACTTCAATTACGGGCATATACTCGGTAAGGTATTTAACCATTATATCAACTGATACAAATAATAACATTGATAACAGGTTTGTAAAGAAACCCAATACATTATTTTTTTCTTTTACCATTTATCTATTTCTTCTTCCGCGTGGTTGTCTTAAAGGCGTGCCTTTTATGTTTGCTCTTCGTATATGTAATTGTTTTACAATTTGAAGCTTTGTTTCATTATCTAGAACAGACCAGTGTCTTATTTCATCATTTGTACGAAAACAACCTTGGCAAAGATTGGTTGTCTTATCAATTCCACAGTTTGCTGTGCATGGTGATGGAACATTTAATTCAGTCATAAATTTATGATGCATTATTTTTTTTATAAATACAATATGCAAATTAATAACGCATTGCATTTGTCATTAATCAGCCATATAATGTCTATTATTAATAATAGGGGTTTTAAAATGACTGAATTTCAAATTGAATTTATTGGGTATGTTGCTTCGGCTTTAATTATATTATCAATGTTTTTTCACAATCAAAGTACATTAAGGGCAATTAATATTGTTGGTTCAATTGTATTTATTATTTATGGGGAATTAATAGATTCAATTCCGATTATTATTACCAATGTGGCGATTTTATCATTGCATATCAGGTTCTTTTATCACAAAAGAAAACTTAAAAAATAATTAATGACAATTTTTATAAAGTATATATAATGACTTTATGAAAAAAATGTTTCCATTATGTTTATCAACTTTTTTCCAAGGCACAGGGATTGGAATTTTAATTCCAGTAATGACCCATTATGTCTTATCAATGGGTGCCAGTGAAGAAGTCGCACCATTGATTTTTTCTGTATTTTCATTATTTGCATTTTTATCTAGTTTTTACTGGGGCAAAGTTGTTGATAAAAAAGGAAGAAAGTTTACTTTATTTGTTTCTGCATTTGGTATAACGCTTGCCTATGCGTGGTTAACCGTCGCATCAAGTGTATGGGAAATATTTGCCAGTCGTGCTTTGGCTGGGATAATGTCTGGTTTTACAATCGCTGCCTTTGCATGGGTTGCCGATAGCTATGATGAAACAGTTCGTCCAAAGGCTTATGGCTTATTGGGTGCATCATTTGGTATGGGCTTTATAATTGGTCCGGGTATTGGTGCAATATTGGTACAGGAAAATGCCTATATCTTAGCAGGGTTCGGTGCAACATTTATTTCATTATTATCAATGTTTATTATTATTTTTGCTATTAATGAAGCTGATAATTATGAAAAAAACTTAAAACCATCTTTTAAAGAATTATTACAAATTAAAAAATTACAGCCTGTAATTTTTGTTGCTGGTGTCATTGGTCTTGTATTTACAATGGTTGAAGGTTCATTTGCCATTTATATATATCGTATGTTTGATGCCACAGCCCGTGATGTGGGAATTGCACTTGTGATTGCTGGTGTGTTTAATGTGTTAATGCAGGGTGGTTTAACTGGGCGTATTGTTAATAAAGTTGGCGAAATTCACGCCATTCGTTTTGCCATTGTGTTTTTAGTTATCGGTCTTTTAACATTGATTAAGATTAAAGATGTTGGAATGTACATACCAATGATATTTGTTGCCATTTCAATGGCGTTATATATGCCATCATTACAAAGCTATGGTATGCGTGTTGCGCCAAAGCAATTACGCGGTTCTATTGCGGGTATATTGCAATCAATTCAAAACTTATCACGCATTGCAGGTCCTGCACTTGCATCATTCATAATGTTTTCATATTGGGATACATTGGCGTATGCCGTTGGTATCGTAATGATAATGATACCATATACTATGTTAAGGTTTATGCGTTAAGAAAGCGACCTTACCACCGCCTGCGGTTTTTTCTTTTATAATTTCAAAATTATCAACGCTTGGGAAATCTTCTTCCTTACCAACCTGTATAATAAGCAGTGTGTTATTGGTAATACAATTATTATTTAATAATGAAGCAATCGCTTTTTCCGTTAAACCCAATTCATAAGGTGCATCCATAAAAATTAAATCAAACGAAGTATTCGTTTTTATCTTTGTTGCATCCATTTGAATATTCGTATCAGTAAACCCAGTTTTTTGAATGTTTTGTTTTAATGTGGTTAATGCATCTTTATTATTTTCAAAGAATGTACAAGAACTTGCCCCCCTTGAAATCATTTCCAGACCAACCGCCCCAGTACCTGCAAATACATCGGCAACATTTTTACCAATTAAGTAATCTTTGAAACCGGAATGCATAATAATATTCATTATGTCTTCACGGGTTCTGTCCATCGTTGGGCGAGTATTCTTTGCATTTAATGGGCTAAGCTTTAAGCCTTTTTTTAAACCGCCAATAATACGCATATTAATATTCTTTTTCTGGAATTAAGATTTCCCTTTTACCAACACGATTGGCAGCAGAAACAATACCTTCTTCTTCCATTCTTTCAATTATGTTGGCTGCACGGTTATAACCGATTTTAAGCGACCTTTGAATATAACTTGTTGATGCTTTACGAGTCTTTGCAACAAGTGCGATTGCCTCATCATACATTTCATCATCACTGTTTGATTTACCCACATTACCACCGCTTGCACTTATTTCAACTTCTTGTACAAGTTCCGCATCTTCGGTTACCGCATCAATGTAATCAGGTTTTGATTGGGCACGCAACCAATCACACACATCTTGTACTTCTTGGTCTTGTACAAATGGGGCGTGGTGCCTTGTTGGTTTTAAACCACCAGCAAGGTATAACATATCACCGCGACCAAGTAATTGTTCCGCACCGCCTTCGTTAATAATGGTACGGCTGTCAATTTTTGATGTTACCATATATGAAATTCTTGTTGGGAAATTGGCTTTGATAATACCAGTGATTACATCAACACTTGGGCGTTGTGTCGCCATAATTAAGTGGATACC
This sequence comes from Alphaproteobacteria bacterium, assembly GCA_049615605.1. Lineage (GTDB taxonomy): Bacteria > Pseudomonadota > Alphaproteobacteria > JAQWUY01 > JAQWUY01 > JAQWUY01. The sequence goes on from JBMZFW010000033.1 coordinate 4,580, forward strand.
AGCCGCACGGGCTTTTTGTGCAAGTGATTGAATTGAACCTTCAATTTCTTTACCTGCAACTAACATTAAGTCAGCCATTTCATCAACAATGATTACAAGGTATGGATACTTTTTAATATCGCGTTGGCGTTCTTCAAAAATTGGGTGACCATTTTCATCAAAACCAGTTTGAATTGTTTCTGTTATTACTTCGCCAGTTTTTAAAATTGTTTCAACTTTTTGATTATAACCTTCAATATTACGCACACCCATTTTTGCCATAGATGCGTATCTTTGGTTCATTTCTTGTACCGCCCATTTTAATGCAACGATTGCTTTTTTAGGGTCGGTTACAACTGGTGATATAAGGTGTGGGATATCTTCGTACATTGCGAATTCCAACATCTTTGGATCAACCATAATCATTTTTAATTCATCTGGTGTGTATTTGAATAATAATGAAAGTATCATACCGTTTAAACCAACCGATTTACCCGAACCAGTTGTACCAGCGATTAATAAGTGTGGCATTGTGGCAAGGTCGGCAAGGGTTGCTTGCCCTTCAATTGATTTACCAAGAACAAGTGGTAATTTCATATCATTTGATTTGAATTCTTTTGAATCAATAAGCTGTTTATAATTTACTGTTTCACGGTTTACATTTGGCATTTCAATACCAATAACTGTTTTACCCGGTATTGACGCAATCCTTACCGATTTCGCACCCATAGTTCGGGCAATGTCATCAGTTAAATTAATTACGCGGGATGAACGCACACCAGGGGCTGGTTCCAATTCAAATGTGGTAACTACAGGACCGTGTCTTACACCAACGATTTCACCTTTTACGCCGAATTCTTCCAATATTCTTTCCAGCTGTCTTGAAGCTGTTTGTTGTTCTTCTGGATCAATCTTTTGCTTGCTTGTTTCACCTTGTACCAATAAATCAGTTCCCGGTAATTCAAAACCAGATGTTTTTGGTTTAGTTGCTTTTCGTTTATTGGCTTTTGTCTTTAATGGTGCAACTTTTTTCGGTGGTGCAAATAATTCATCCATTGCATCATTGCCAACATTATCTTGTGGTAATGCTTCTTCTGGTAAATCAAGTAATTCTTCGCTTGGGCGTCTTTTGATTTTATTGTTGGTAAAGTCATAGACCTTTTTATTAAATGCAAAGAATAAAGAAATGCCTTTTTGTGATTTTTTAAAACCTTCGTTCCATTCGTTGCGTTCAATGGCAACTGCATACATTAAGAATGGGATACTAAAGAATATTAATAAAATACCAATGAATAAACTTTGGTTTGGAAAGTTTAATATTGTTAAATTACCAATAAAGTGTCCAATTATCCCTTGAACTGTTGTTGTTTTTGTAAGCATCGCATCAAGGCTTGATAACCCCGTGCTTAACATAATTATAAATAATATTAAAGATATGAAACGCATCTTAAAGTTATAAAGAACTTTGAATTTAGCAAGCTTATAACCCCATGCAATAATTGAAAATGTTATAAATATCCCCGCAAGACCAAAGAATTGTAACATTAAGTCCGCATAATAAGATCCAAATACATCAAACCAACCTTTTTGAACATTGGTTGCCGTATTGATTGAAATATCAGATTGGGAATATGAAATGATTGATATCGTACCCAATGTACCAATTAAGCACATTACAATACCAAACAAGGTAACACCAAGATTTTTAAAGAATTTATTAAAAGATTCAGGGATTAAATTCATGTTATTTTATTCTTTGTTTTTAAGTTGTAATTATTATTACTGAATTATAACAAAAAAGTTTAAATAATTCAAAAATTATTATAATATTTAGCAATGAATAAAAAAATCAAAAATAAAGCTCAAGAATTTTATGATGTAATTATCGTTGGTGGCGGTTTATCGGGCTTGCAAACGGCGGTTTCATTGGCGCATTATGGGGTATCGGCTTGCGTTATTGAACGCGGGTCTATTGATTCAATCATAAACGATAAATTTGACGGGCGAACTTGTGCCATTGCAAAGGCATCATCAAACCTTATGAAAAAGACTGGTGTTTGGGATAAAGTTGAAAAAATTGCAGAACCAATGTGGGATATTGATATCCAAGATGGCGACTTGGTAAAAGGTGCGTCACCATTTTCAATGCATTATAATTGTGATTTAGTTGGCGGGGAAGCATTGGGATATATTTTTGAAAACAATGCACTTCGCAAAGGATTGTACCAACGATTACAAGAACTGGATAATGCAAAGCTTTATGATGGGGTTGAAAATTTTGATTATGAAATAAATGAAACCCAAGTTGATTTTGAATTTAATGATAACAAAGTATCGGGTAAATTATTAATTGCCTGTGATGGTAAGTTTTCAAAAATCCGTGAACAACAAAATATTGAACTTGTAAAATGGAATTACAATCAAACGGCAATTGTTTGTACCGTTGATTGTGAAAAAAATCACCGTGGGACAGCTGTTGAATTATTCTTGCCAAGTGGTCCATTTGCATCATTGCCAATGAATGATAATAAGATGAGCATTATTTGGTCTGAAAAAACCGATATTGTTCCTGAACTTATGTCATTGAATACACAAGATTTTAAAAACCAACTTAAACAAAGATTTGGCGATTGGTTGGGTGATATAAGGGTTGTTGATGATAAAAGATTTTCATATCCATTAAGTCTGCAACACGCAAAAACTTATATTAAACCAAGATTGGCATTGGTTGCGGATTCCGCCCATTCAATGCACCCAATCGCGGGGCAGGGATTTAATATGGGAATGCGTGATATTGCCGCATTAACAGAATGTCTTGTGAATGCAAAACGACAGGGCAGGGACATTGGTGATATGGAAGTATTACAACAATACGAACAATTCCGTTATGTGGATAACACAGCCCTTGTAATGGTGTGTGATGGTTTAACGCGCTTGTTTTCAAATGATGTGGGTATCTTGCGTTTGGCACGGGTTGCGGGTCTGGGCATGTTGGATAAAATAAGACCAGCGAAAAAATTCTTTATGAAGCATGCAATGGGTATGGTGGGATTCAGTATTCCGTTATTATTAACAGACGACCAAGATTTATAAAATTATTTTTGAATGTTTGACTTATGCCACAACTAAAAGTAGTATGGGCATATGGGCAAGATAAAGAAAAAAGTCAAAGAAAATATAAATTCTGACAATGTTATAGATTTATCAGTTGATATTGGATTAATTTTAATTGATGCAATCAATCAACCAATTATAATAGCTGTAAGATTTACTAAATTCTTAGTTAGAAAAATTGTTTCAAAATATTTAAAAAAGTTAATTAAGAAAAATTAAACTTTATTTTTCTTTAAACGAACCGCAATTGATTTTGCGTGGGCGTCAAGCCCTTCACACTGTGCAATTAAAATTGCGTCTTCACCAATTTGATTAATGTTTTCTTCGTCACATTTTAAAATTGATGTGCGTTTCATAAAGTCCATTACACCAAGTCCGCTTGCATACTTTGCCGAACGGGCGGTTGGTAATACGTGGTTTGTACCGCCAATGTAATCACCAATGGCTTCTGGTGTGAAATTCCCGATAAAGATTGCACCTGCATTTGATACTTTGTCTGCCAATGTGTCCGCATCTTTAATACAAAGTTGCAAGTGTTCCGATGCAATCGCATCAATTAATGGTAATGCATTATCAAAATTATCAACCACAATTATTGTGCCAAAATCCTCCCAAGATTTTTTTGCAATTTCCGCCCTTGGTAATTCTGGAATAATTTTATCAACTTCTGCCATAACTGAATTTGCGAAATCTTGATTGTCGGTAATTAAAATTGATTGTGCGGATACATCGTGTTCCGCCTGTGCCATTAAGTCATATGCAACCCAATTTGGATTGGCTGAATTATCCGCAACAATTAATACTTCGCTTGGACCAGCAATCATATCAATTCCAACTTTGCCGAATACTTGGCGTTTTGCATTGGCAACAAAGGCATTACCCGGACCTGTAATTTTTACAACTGGGGCAATACTTTCTGTACCATAGGCAAGTGCACCAATTGCTTGAGCACCGCCAACTTTATATATTTCATTAACACCAGCAATTTTACACGCACCAATTACATATGGGTTTACTTCGCCGTTTGGTGTTGGAACTGTAATGGCTAGTCTTTTCACACCAGCAACTTTGGCTGGTACAACATTCATTAATACAGATGATGGATATGAAGCGGTTCCACCCGGTACATATAACCCCGCACTTTCAACAGGTAAATATTTAATGCCAAGACCAACCCCAATATCATCATTGTAATTAATATCCGTTGGTAATGATTTAATGTGGTAATCATAAATGCGTTTGTGGGCGTGTTCCAATGCCTTAATAACATCTTTATCACATTGATTATAATAATCGTTTATTTCATTTTCTGAAAAGCGGATTGTATCTTTATTTAATTCAAGGTTATCAAACTTCTTTGTATATTCAAATAAAGCCGTATCCCCATTTGATTTTACGGATTCAATAATTTCCGCCACAGTGTTTGTCACATCTGTGTCCATTTCCCTTTTACAATTTAACATTTCGTCAAATTGCTTTTGGAAATCTTTATCATTTGAATTTAATATATTTACCATAATGAATGTATTGTATTCACATTAAGGCTTTTTTGCAATGCTTATTAATCCTTTTACTGGATTGCCGTGTTCGGTTCTTAATGTGGCATTGTTTATTTCAATAACTTCAAAGTTATTATTTGTTAACACGCTTTCAATATATGATTGTTTGTGCGTGTATCTGCCCGATGGGGTAAGAAAGAAATCATTGTCATTGGTTAAGTTTTCTTCATTGGTAAAGGCAAAGTATGAACCACTTTGCAATGTGTCATAAGTTTTATTAAATACTTCGTTTAAATCACCAAAATAACAAAGAACATCACTGGCAATAACCCCGTTAAATTCATTTATATTATTATTTAAGTATTCAATTAAATCAGATGCGGATAAATCACAATATAATTCACGGGATTTGGCAAGTTCCAACATTTCCGCTGATAAATCCACCCCGTGTAAATAATCACATGCATTATTAATATGTGGGGATAATAAACCCGTACCACAACCTGCATCAAGGATTTTAGAAACTTTATCTTTATTATGCTTTTTCCAAATTGCTGATAATAATTCAGGTGCTTTGTAATCAAGTTCGGCTAGTTTTTCATCAAAGTCTTCGGCAAAGTCATCAAATATTTGCTTAACATATTCCTTGTTTTGTTCCGCCAAGTTTTCACCCAATATTGCCGATGCTATAACCTGTGCATCGTTTGAATCTGGAAATCCATCTTTCCACCACTTGGCAAATTCTTTGGCAGAAGACTTGTCTTCAATATGGTATTCGTATAATGCTTTGCCTAAATTGGAATGAATTGTTTCATTGTTTGATTTTATTAAAAGACCAGCTTTGTAATTATCCAATGATTCCTTATATTGGTAATCTTCGTAATAACATAAACCTAAATCATTGTATAAGTCAGGGTCTTTGTCATTAACCATCTTTGCCTGTTCAAATAATTCAATGGCTTTGGTGTATTTTTCTTGGTCTAAATAAATATCCGCAAGCCACCTTAAAGACAAGTAGTGGTTTGGGTCAATTTTCAAGGCTTGTTTATAGAATTTTTCCGCGTTTTCTAAGTCTTCGTCCGCGTGGAAAGTATCACCCTTATTATATAAGTTTTCTGCTGTGTCTGTCATAATGAAGCCCATAATATGACAAGGGGCATATTAAAACAAGTACAATTATTATTAATTTACTTGCATTTTCTGTGTATTTTGGTAAAAAGACATCAATATTAACAGAATCAGTGTGCATAGAAACCACACAACTTATGGAAGGTTATAATATTATGAAAAAAGACATTCACCCAGATTATCACAATATCACAATCAAAATGACTGATGGTACTGAATATCAAACTCGCTCTACTTGGGGCAAAGAAGGCGATGTAATGACACTTGACGTGGACAGTGTTTCACACCCAGCATGGACTGGTGGTCAACAGCGCTTAATGGAAGGTGGTCAATTAGATCGCTTTAACAAGAAGTTTGATAAACTTGGCATATAATAAATATATTATATAGACCTATTATCTAAAAAACCCAGTGGCTCATTTAGTTAAATCTAAACTTCGCCACTGGGTTTTTTGACAACAAGGGGCAGCGCCCCGCAGGTGCGGACGAGCGAAGCGAAGTTCATTCTTGCCTCACTAAAATTGATTTTGGTTTTTTGCCTTTTTATATTTTGTTAATTATAATTTAATATAATTAAACAGTTTGGGTAATAAAATGATTGAACTTTTACTTTTAATATTAATAATTCTTATAGCTATTTGGTTAATAGGTTTTATCTTTACAAATCTTGGCGCCGCTATAATTATTGTAGTATCTATATTAGCTGTATGTGTGATTTTTCAAATTTTAAAATATATATTTACCTCATCCGAATCTGAAAAAAATATTAACTCAAAACCAAAAGAATATATTGAAGAAGAAATAGTAAAAGAAGAAAAAGAAACATTAAGACTAGTAGGTTTTGATGTCAATATTGAGGCTTTTAATGGAGATACTCCAATGAAAATAGCTAAATCTAAAGGTAATAAAAAAATGATGGAAATATTAAAAGAGCAACAAAGAAAAAAGCCAAAAGAAAACGGTATTTTATAATACTTTATTCTGACAAAGAAAAAGCCTCGTTTTTTAACGAGGCTTTTTTTTTAATCTTCTAATTCCCAATCATCTTCATCATCGTGGTGATAATCACGCAAATGTCTTATATATTTATTTCTTTTCTTTTCTGATAAAGAATTCCAATACTTTGGAAAGTCTGCTACGAATAATTTGAAATTACTGTGTTGTAATTCGTGCAGTTTATTCATTTGAATTGCAAATTCTTGTTCGCTAATTTTACCAGCCATAAGATTAATTCTTATTTCTTGGATAATTTGTTTTTGCTTTAATATTTGCTGTCTTTTTTCTTGTTTGGTTATGTTGTTGGTTTCATTCCATTTTCTAAAACCTGCTGGCGATAATATAATCATTGGATAATGATTTCCCGTGATTATATTAAAAATAGCATTTTTACCAAAATGGGCAACAGATACAAATCCAATAATAAATACGATGTTTAATATTACTGAAAAACCAAATAAAACTTTCCAGTGTGTTTTCATTTTATAAATAATTGTTTTTACCATTTTATAATCCCATTCCCATTTTAAAAATTTCCATAACCGAAGAAAAACCAGATTGCATTGCAATTGTTGTAATCATATATACTGGTACGGCAACTGCACCCATTAATGCACCACCAGTTAACCATAAAAACCCAAGGTCATCATTTTTAATTTCCACATTTGTATATGGAATACTTGCATAAACCTTGTTATATAAATGTTGTGATGGTTCTGGCAACTTATGTGTTTTGTTTATTTTCATACCAATTCCTCCATATTTAAATCTTTTCCTATTTTAACCCTTGCCCTGCGAAGCATACTGTCGACGGCACTGGTTGTTATATCCATAACCTTTGCTATTTCTTTTATTTTTAATTCTTCCCAATAAAACAAAGTAATCACAGTTCTTTCCATTGGTTTTAATTTTTCTATTACCTGTTTAATTTGTTTTGATGATTGTTGCTTAAATATTGTTGTATCGGATAAATCCGTGTCATCGGCAAATTCAAAGTTATCAATATCACAGCTTACTTTGTGTTTTCTTAATAAATCTATGCTTGTATTAACGGTAATTCGGTATAACCAAGTTTTTAATTTATAATCGCCCTTAAAGCTTTCGGCTTTTTCCCATACTTTTATAAATACTTCTTGGGTTATGTCTTCTGCTTTTGTGTTGTCATTTACTGTTTGTATAGCAACCCTATATACCATTGGCATATATTCATCAACAAAAGTGCGACAGGCATTTGCATCACCCATCGCAATTTTGTTCATTAACGATTTTTCACTATTAAACAGCAACATAATTATAAATGTTATCTTGCAGTGAATAATTCGTCAATGGAAAGTGAACCGTCTTTATTTTTGTCTTTCACAACAAACATCATATGTTGTTTTGCATTTTCAAATTCTTTAAATGTTAATTTACCGTCATTATTGGTATCAACTTTTTTGAAAATGTCATTTTTTTGACTAACTGTTAAGTTTTTAAAGAAGTAATCACCTCTTTTACGATGGTGGTCATCATC
>JBMZFW010000034.1:0-11969 GCA_049615605.1 Alphaproteobacteria bacterium
GATTGATTTTCATAAAGGTATGTGAAATACCAACCAATTAAAAATACAATAAATGAAGCGATAATAAGAACGCTTGGTGAAAAACAAGATGCAATTATCCACGCAATTGGCATACTTGCCAGTGTGCCCCAAGTACCGCTTGCTGGTTTTAAAAATCCAGCCCCGCCAAGTGATACAACAAGCTTTGTTGTTTTTTCAATCATTACACAAACACCATTACCATTGCGTGTGTTGCAATTCCTTCCCCACGACCAGTAAAGCCAAGCTTTTCCGAAGTGGTTGCCTTAATTGAAACTTGTGATTTATCAATATTTAAAATACCTGCAATGTTTTCAATCATATCTGCACTGTGTGGGGTAATCTTTGGTTCTTCGCAAACGATTGTAACATCAATATTGCCAATTTCCCCGCCTTTATCAGTTAATCGTTGAACAGCGTGGGATAAGAAAATCTTGCTGTCGGCGTTTTTCCACTTGTCATCAGATGGGGGAAAGTGCCTGCCAATATCACCATCGGCGATTGCCCCGTAAATAGCATCCGTAATTGCGTGCATTGCCACATCACCATCGGAATGGGCTTTGAAACCTTTGTTAAATGGGATTTTTATACCGCATAATACAATTTCATTGCCATCTTCAAAGGCATGAACATCATAACCGTAACCAATTCGTGGTGTTTTCATTATTATTTTCCTTAAACTGTGACTATTTTATCAATATCATAAGGCAAAACCAACATTTTTGCATTATTTATTTAGTATTTTCTTGCTTTATCAAAAAAATGCCTATATTTTATGCAAATGAAGAAAATTAATATTGGTAAGCATTGTGTTTACCCAGTTTTCCTTGCCCCGATGTCGGGGGTTTCTGATTTACCGTTTCGCAATGCGGTAAAGTCATTTGGTGCGGGTGCCTGTGTATCGGAAATGATTGCAACGGGCGAAGCAATGATGCAAGGTAAAAATACCCTTAAACGCATTACACCTGCAAATGGTGAAGATATCAGCATCGTTCAAATTGTTGGTTCAGATGCAAATGAAATGGCAAGTACGGCAAAATGGTGCCAAGACAACGGTGTTGATGTTGTTGATATTAACTTTGGTTGTCCTGCAAAAAAGATAACGGGTAAATTCTGTGGTTCGGCAATTATGCAATATCCATCAACTGCATTACAAATAATGCGAAAAGTGGTAAGTGCCGTTGATATTCCCGTTACCGTTAAAATGCGTACTGGTTGGAACGAAGAAAATAAAAACGCACCAGAGCTTGCAAAAATGGCAGAAGGCGAAGGATTGCAAATGATAACCGTTCACGGTCGTACCCGCCAACAACAATATACCGGGTCTGCCGATTGGGACTTTATTAAAACAGTCAAAGATGTGATTGATATTCCATTAATCGTAAATGGGGATATTAAATCAATTGACGATGCGACAAATGCACTTAAACAATCAACCGCAGACGGTATTATGGTTGGAAGGGGTGCGATGGGTAAACCGTGGTTGTTAAATCAGCTTATTAATTATTTTGAAACGGGTGATATAATTGAAACCCCAGATGTAAAAACACAATACGATGTGGTGAAAAAACATTACAAAGAAATTATTGATTTTCATGGTGATTACCGCGGAATGTTAATGGGCAGGAAGCACCTTTCTTGGTATTTATCTGGATTTAAAAATGCCACTTCTATTCGTAAGCAAATTATGGATACAAACGATGTGGATACGGTAATCAGTCTTATTGATGCCTTTTATCAAAAACAAATAAAGGATTGTGGATAATGGATTATTCTTTATTTGATTTAATTGATATGACGGTAATTGTATTGGATGAAAAACAAAATGTTATTTCGGCTAATCATAAAAGTTATATGTTCTTTGGTGAAGATACAAAGGGATTAAATATTCAAGAATTAACAACAGATGAAACATTTTTAAAAGCGATTAATGATGTTAAAAACACAGGGAATCCAGTTTCATTGTCTGCGTTTAAATTAAACATTAATAAAATAGGAAGTGTTGAAATTAATTCATATATATCAACAATTAATGGCAAGGTAATTATATCAATTATAAATCTAAAAGAACTGTCAAATGGCAATAATATAAGCAATGATTTGTTAAGTATGTTGGCACACGAAATTAAAAACCCACTTGCGGGAATTCGTGGTGCAAGCCAGTTAATAGCAAGCGATAATGATAACGAAATGGCAAGCTTAATTATTAATGAAACCGACCGTATTACAAAACTGGTTAATGAATTGGAAAATATGTCCCAATTAAACAATATTAATTTTAATGCGGTTAATATTCATTCTGTACTGGACGGTATATGCACACTTGTTAATGCAGAAGGTAAAATAAACATTGCCAAGGATTACGACCCTTCATTACCAAACGTGTGGGCAGATAATGATAAATTGGTGCAAATATTTTTAAACATAATTAAAAATGCTTATGAAGCCCCAAATGTTAAAAACATTACAATTAGAACCAAATATGTTTCTGGTTTGAATATTATTATTGATAATCAAAAACATAACGCTATGGGCGTTGAAATAATTAATGACGGTGATGAAATTGATAATGAAATGCAAAAGAAAATATTTAACCCACACCAAAGTACAAAAAAAGGTGGCAAGGGCTTAGGGCTTGCTATTGTATCAATGTTGGTTGATGCACATTTTGGCAAAATTACCATTGATACAAATGAAAATGAAACAAAGTTTTCAACCATATTACCGCTAGAAAGGTCATAATATGAAAAAAACAATCTTAATCGCAGATGATGATAAAACAATATGCGCGGTGCTTTCTGCAGCATTAAAAGATTTCCCTGCGGATATTAAAATAACCAATTCAGCAAGTGAACTTGAAAAATGGATTGGGCAAGGTCTTGGCGATTGTGTGTTAAGTGATGTGTTTATGGAAGATGGAAATGGTATTGAAATATTAAAAAATATCCAAAAATCTCGCCCAGATTTACCAGTGGTAATCATGTCGGCAAACAGCACCGTTTTAACCGCAATTGATGCGGGTTCCCACGGTGCATTTGAATACCTGCCAAAGCCATTTGATTTGGATGAATTAAAAACAATTTTAACCAATGCTTTGCAAACGGTAAATCAAGTTGAAAAAAACAATACGGATTTACCAATCGTTGGTAATTCATCACAAATGCAAATTGTATACCGTAACATTTCTAAGCTAGTAAGTTCAGAAGAAACAGTTATGATTAATGGTGAATCAGGTACGGGTAAAGAATTAGTTGCAAAAGTTTTACATGATTTCAGCATGCGAAAAGATAAGCCATTTGTTGCAATCAATATGGGGGCAATTCCAAAAGATTTAATTGAAGCGGAATTGTTTGGTTATGAAAAGGGTGCTTTTACAGGGGCTGATAATTCAAAGGCTGGTAAGTTTTTACAGGCGGATAAAGGTACATTGTTCTTGGATGAAATTGGTGATATGCCAATGGAGGCACAAATAAGACTGCTAAGGGTGTTACAAGATAAAGAAGTTTCCCCAATTGGTTCAAGTAAAACACAAAAATGTGATGTAAGAATTATTGCCGCAACACATAAAGATTTAAATGAAATGGTTAAGGACGGTACATTCCGCGAAGATTTATACTATCGTTTAAATGTGGTTAATATTGATTTACCACCATTAAGGGAAAGGTTGGAAGATATCCCAGACTTAGTTAAATATTTTGTTAGTGATGAAAGTTCAAACAAGATATTTGATGAAAGTGCTTTAACTGAATTAATGGCATATAATTGGAATGGTAATGTTCGTGAACTTAAAAATATTGTAAAAAGAATATGTTTATTATCAAGTGCAAATACCATTGATGGTGCTGAGGTTAAAGAATTTTTAGCAAACAATAAAGACAAAACAACAGGTAAAAAAGAAGATTTACAATCGTTAATAAATGAATTTGTAAAAGAATATTTTGCAGGCGATATATCGGATAATGGCGATATATATGATATTTTCTTAAAAAAACTAGAAGTACCCCTTGTTCAAGAAAGCCTTAATTATTGTAATGGAAATCAAATTAAAACGGCTAAAATACTGGGTTTAAACCGAAATACAATAAGAAAAAAAATCCGTGATTTAGGTGTGGAAATAATTAAAAATAAGAATACATAATTTAAAAAATATGTTATAAAATATATTAAGTTTTAAGAAAAATAATAGAAACATGGCAATAAAATCAAAAAAACAAAATAAACTAGGAATATTTTTTATAAAATTACTAGATTCCAAATGGCGTAACTGGATTACAAATACAGTTATTATACTTGGTATTATTTCTGGTTTTATAACATTGTACCTGCTTAGTTCAGATATTGATGGCAATAAATCTGGTTTAGTTGAATTCTTTGTTCAGCTGGATATGTTTTTCTTAGCCATTATTGTGCTGTTCTTATTTTACCGAATATCAAGGCTGGCCCTGTCATCATATCGTGGGGAAAGTGGTTCTGGCTTACAAAGGCGTTTTGCCTTCCTGTTTAGCTTAATTACATTGCTTCCAGCAATTGTTATTGCGGTGTTTTCTATTGTGTTCTTTGATTTGGGTATGAAAACTTGGTTTAGTGACAGGGTTTCTTCTGCATTACAAGAAAGCCGTAAGGTTGCAACCGCATATTTAAAAGAACACCAAAACACAATTATTGGTGATGTACAAACCATTGCCCGTGATATTGATTCCAGATACCAAAACTTTGAAATGCACGAAAAAGAATTGGAACAAAATCTAGCTATGCTTGGTGTATTAACAAACCTTACGGAAATATTGGTGTTTGATACAATGGGGCGTGTTTACGGTCGTTATGGTTTAACGGCAAGCTTGGAAATGGAACCAATCAGTTTTGATGCGATTGCCCGTGCAAAAGAAGGTAAAGTAGTTGTCCTAAAACAAGATAATTCAAGACGTGTTCGTGCCATTGCTAAATTAAACAGATTTAAAGATACTTATGTAATTGTCGGCAGGTTTGTTGACCATAAGGTTATTAGTTCAATTCAAAATACGAAGCTTGCCATATCACAATATGAAGCATTGGAATTAAACAGGTCCAGTCTAAAAGTATCATTTACACTGGTGTTTGTATTAATTGTATTGTTATTACTTGCCACATCTATTTGGGTTGGTTTGTCACTTGCCTCAATTCTTACAAACCCAGTTCGTCATTTAATAAAAGCCACAGATGATGTAAGTCGTGGCAGATTAAAGACAAGGGTTGATGCATCAATTGGTTATGATGAATTAAGTGAACTTATGAAATCGTTTAATAAAATGACTAGTGATTTGGACGCATCAAGCAAATCATTAAAGAAAGCCAACCGTGATATAATTGAAAATTCACAATTTATTGAAACTTTACTGCAAGGTTTGTCAACTGGTATTGTCGCACTTTCACCAAAGGGAAGGGTTCTTTTAACCAATGATTCAGCAAACAAAATGCTTGCCTTAAAAGAAGATTATAAAAATAAAGAATTTGTAAAAATATTCCCTGAATTTGCAGAAGTTGTATCAAGAACAATAAAATCAAAACGCAACAATCAGGCGCAAATTGAAATTGGTTCTGGTATTCATAAGAAAAATTATCTTGTTAAAGTTGGTGTGGAAAAACACAACAAATCTGTACTTGGTATTATTGTTGCCTTTGAAGACATTACTGAACTTGAAAAAGCACAAAAGAACAAGGCGTGGTCTGATGTTGCCCGTCGTGTTGCCCACGAAATTAAAAACCCATTAACACCAATTCAATTATCGGCTGAACGCTTAACACGCCGTTACAAAGATAAGATTGATGATGAAATATTTGAAAATTGTACGGATACAATTATTAAACAGGTTGGTGAAATCGGAAGGCTTGTTGATGAATTTAACAGCTTTGCCAGAATGCCTGTTCCTGTTATGGTTGAAGCCAACCTTGCCGATACGGTTAAAAAATCATTCAGTTTACAAAAAACAGCACATAATTTTATTAAATATAAAATGAAGTCGCCGACTAATATTAAGTACAAGCACGATGTGCATCAAATTGGTCAAATGGTTACCAATGTAATGAAAAACGCCTTTGTTGAATTAAGTAATGCAAATCATCCAAATGGACAAATATTAGTTAACCTTGAAGTAGGCAAAAAAGATATTATATTAAGAATAGAAGACAATGGTAAGGGTTTCCCTGAAAAAGGGCGTGATAAGTTATTTGAACCATATATTACCAACAGCGATGGTGGTACAGGTCTTGGTTTAAGTATTGTTAAGAAAGTAGTAGAAGACCACAAAGGTACAATTACTTTATCTGATAGCAAGGCATTGGGCGGTGCTATGGTTGAAATAAAATTTAAGGTGTAATTATGGCATTAGAAGTTTTAATCGTTGATGATGAAAAAGATATTCGTGAAATATTATCAAGCGTAATAGAGGACGAAGGATATATTGCAAGAACAGCTAGTAATTCTGATGAAGCATTATCAGAAATTAATGTAAAAGCCCCAAGTTTGGTTGTTCTTGATGTATGGCTTAATAATTCAAAACTTGACGGTGTTGAAATATTAACTGAAATCAAAAAGACGAATCCTGAAATACCAGTAATTATGATTTCTGGACACGGTACGCTTGATATGGCGGTATCGGCAACGAAAAAAGGTGCTTATGATTTCTTGTCAAAGCCATTTAAAACAGATGCGTTATTAAATACGATGACCCGCGCACTTGATACGGTTAAATTAAAAACAGAAGTTGATAATTTACAAAATAAACTAGGTATCGGGCAGGGTGATCTTATTGGTAATTCAAAATATGTTGCAAAAATCAACGAAGCAATTGGTAAAATGGCTAAAAGTGATAAGCCTGTATTAATATTGGGTGATACGGGAACAGGTAAAGAAATCGTTGCAAACCAGTTATATAAAGAATCTGATATCAAAGGCAATATGGTGGCGTTTGATTGCAATGATGTAAATGAAAAAGAATTTGATAAAAGCATTAAATCATTATTTGAAAATTCAACGATGAGTATGATTTTAATTGATAATGTGGACAATCTTAATATTGAATTGCAAAAGAAGCTTGTTGATAAGATTTCAAATAATAAGTTGGTTCGTGCTGTTTTTATTGCAACTGATAAGAAAAACATTGAACCATCATTAATTAAATTTATTGGTAAAAGTATAATTAATACAATCCCATTAAATGACCGACTAGAAGACATAGTGGACTTGGCAAATAACTTTATGAAATATAAAGCAAAATCACGCGGTAAAACGGTAAAAACTTTTGACCCATCTGCAATAACTGCCCTTATGAACCATAACTGGGTTGGTAATATTTGGGAACTTGTGAATGTTATTGAAAAATTAATAGTTGATGTAAAAGATAATATTATTGTTGCCGATGATATAAAAAAATGCATTAATAATAGCAATTCAGATTCAAATGATATTGGAATGGAAGAAATTCTTATGTTAGACTTAAAAACATCAAGAAATCTTTTTGAAAAGTATTATTTGACATTTCATTTAAAAAGGTTTGGTGGAAATGTTACCCATACTTCTGAATATGTCGGAATGGACAGGGCGGCATTAAGCAGAAAAATTAAAACTTTGGATATAAAAATAGACGGATAATAATATGCAAGTAGTAATATGTGGCGCAGGTTTAGTTGGTTATAATATCGCTAAATTCTTAATTGAAGAAAACAACGATGTAACTGTTGTTGATAATGACCCGATTTTAGTATCAAGTGTTAATGATACACTGGATTGTCGTGGGTTGCTTGGTCACGCATCAAGTCCCGCCACACTTGAAAAAGCGGGTATTGAAAATGCGGATATGATTATTGCCGTAACCCGTGTTGATGAAATCAATATGATGGCGTGTCAAATCGCCCATACTTTATTTAAAGTGCCAAGAAAGCTTGCCCGAATTCGTGAACAATCTTATCTTGCACCAAAATGGCGAACAATGTTTGCAAATGATGCGATTCCGATTGATGTAATTATTTCACCGGAAAAAGAAGTTGCAGACGCAATTATTCGCCGAATTAACGCCAATGGTGCATTTGATGTAATGCCATTGGAAAAAGAAGAATTTATTATGGTTGGTGCCCGTGTAAAAACCGACAGTATTATTCTTAATGACACAATTTCAAAAGTCCTTAGCACAGCTGAATACGAAGACTTAAAAATGAATGTAATGACAATTAATTCTGGTGGTAAAGTTTACTTGCCAGATGTTGATACAGTTCTTCACGCCGATGATGAGGTATACTTTGTATGTCATAAAGAACAGGTTAAATATTGTCTTGCCTTATTCGGTTATGAAGAAAAAGAATTTGAACGCGTTGTAATTGTCGGCGGTGGTAATATTGGTACTTACCTTGCAAATGAATTTGAAGATAAAAACACCATTATGGTTGAAAAAGATGCTAAACAATCACGAAAACTGGCAGAAAAATTCCCAAATAATGTTGTGATTAATGGCTGTTCACTTGATACGGACATTATGGAAGAAGTAAACATTGGTAAAAATGATGTTTGTATATCGGTTACAAATAATGACGAAACAAACTTATTAACCAGCTTACTTGCCAGAAACTCTGGTGCGGAAAGTGTAATTGGCTTAGCCAATAACCCTGCATACAGTGCCTTAATCGCAAAGCTTAGCGTTGATGTTCTTGTGAACCCAAGAAAAATTACCGCCTCTGTATTCTTAAAGAATATTCGTTACGGTGTAATTAAAACTTCATATCCATTATATGACAATAATGCTTATATTTTAGAAGTTGAAGTTTTAAAAGAATCTGAATTAATTGGTAAACAAATCCAAGATATAAAATTACCAAAGAAATGCTTTGTTGGTTTAATTATTCGTGAAGATGAATTGATGGAAATAACAAGCGACCTTGAATTACAAGCGGGCGATCGTGTTATTATATCAACTGAATTAAACAATCATAAAAAGGTTGTTGAAATGTTCACGCCATTACAAGAATTTTATTAAAAGGTAAATAAAATGGGCAGATTTGCGTATGTAAATGGCAGTTATGTTGAACATTATAATGCTAGCCTGTCTATTGATGACAGGGGTTTACAATTTGGCGATGCCGTGTATGAAGTATATTCATACAAAGACGGAAAGGTAATGGACGATGAACTTCACCTTAACCGTTTGGAAAGGTCGTTAAATGAAATTGGTATTGATATGCCAATGTCCCGTCCAGCATTTAAAATAATTGTTTCAAAACTTGTTAAATTAAACAGATTAAAAACTGGACTTGTTTATTTTCAAATAAGCCGTGGTACATATCCGCGTGACCATGTTATTCCAAAACAACCATTGATACCGAACATTATTATCACGACTAAAAACATGCCAATTGCGGACAATTCAAAAGCCGTTAAACCGATTAAGGTTATTTCACAAGACGATATCCGTTGGGGCAGGGTTGATATTAAAACTGTTATGTTATTACCGAACTGTTTGGCAAAAACTAATGGTCGTGATGAAGGTACTGGGGAAATCGTATTTGTAAAAGACGGTGTGGTTACAGAAAGTGCTTCGTCAAACTTTTTCTTTGTTGATAAAGATGACAATATTATAACCGCACCAATTGATAATATTTTAAAGGGGATTACCCGCACAACATTATTTGAACTTGCGAAACAATTAAAATTAAATGTAATTGAACGCGAATTCACATTGGTTGAGGCAAAGCAAGCAAAAGAAGCCTTTGTCACATCGGCAACACAAATTGTTAAACCTGTTTATCAAATTGACGATACAAAGATTGGCGATGGCAAAAATTATCCAATTTGTGAAAAGTTATATGATACATATATGGCGGAAGTACCAAAATGCACGGATTAATATTTGATTGGGATAATACGCTTGTTAATACTATCCCTGTAATAAAACAATCTGTATCAATGGTTATTGATAAATTTGAATATAATGGCGATCGTGATGAAATACTTGCATCAGCGGGTGTTAAATTGTCCTTGCGTGAAGGTTTTCCAACTGTATTTGGCGACAAATGGATGGATGCGGGGAAATATTATTATGAATGCTATGAACAAAACAGCCATTTGATTGATAAAATGCCACACTTTGATGAATTAATTGAATATATAAGTACACTTGATGTGCCAATTGCAATTAATTCAAATAAAAAACAATCTTATCTGGAAGCGGAAGTAAAAATATTTGGTATGGAAAAATTAACAAATATTTTTGTTGGTTCTGGATATTGTGACAATGATAAACCTTCACCAGACGGTGTCTTTACCATTTGTAAAGAATGGGGGATTAAACCATCAAAAAAAGTATATTATATTGGCGACAGTGATGTTGATGAACAAACGGCTAATAACTCAGGACTTTCATTTTTTCATGTAAATGAAAACGACAATAATTTAAAAGATTTAGTCAAGTATTTGAAAAATATATAAAAAAACATTGTTTTTTATAAATAATAGTTTTACAATTATATTGTATCGGTACTTTGTGCCCATACAAAAAAGTAGTAGGAAAATACGAAAATAATACAATAAGAAAAAGAAAATAATAAGAAAATGACAAAGCAAAATAATTTGCAGGATATATTTTTAAACACTGCAAGAAAAAATAAAAAGCTAGTTACTGTATTTTTAGTAAACGGGGTTAAATTAGTAGGGATAGTCACTTGGTTTGACAGCTTCTGTATTTTATTAAGACGCGACAACCAAGAACAACTTGTTTATAAGCATGCTATTTCAACTATACTTCCAGATGATTTACTGGATTTACAGTCTGAACTCGAAGAAAATAAATAATTTAGTTATCTGAATTAATGGAACAGGAAAATAAATATAATAACGGCAAGAATGCAATTATAATTTATCCTGCCATCAATTCTTCAAAAATAATTGATTCTGATTTAAGATTACAAGAAACCATTGGTTTAGCTTGTGCAATATCATTAAATGTACTTCACACTGAGGCTGTTAATATTAAAAACCCTAAACCTGCCACACTTTTTGGTCAGGGTGTCCTTGACAGGGTTCACGAAATAATTCACGAATTAAACATTAATCTATTTATTGTTGATACTAATCTTACACCAATTCAGCAAAGAAACCTTGAACGCGAATTGGAAGTTAAAGTAATTGACAGAACCGCGCTTATTCTTGAAATCTTTGGTGCAAGGGCTAGAACCTTTGAAGGTAAATTACAAGTTGAACTGGCACACCTTACATATCAGCGTTCCCGCTTGGTAAGGGCATGGACACACCTTGAACGCCAAAGGGGTGGCATGGGCTTTGTTGGTGGACCTGGTGAAAGCCAGCTTGAAATTGACCGCCGTCTTGCCGATGACCGAATTACCAAGATTAAACGCAAGATTGAAAATGTAAAACGCACCCGTACAATTCAAAGGGGGGCTAGGAAAAAAGTTCCATACCCAGTTGTATCATTGGTTGGTTATACCAATGCGGGTAAATCTACATTGTTTAATTATTTAACAGGGGCGGGCGTATTTGCCAAAGACTTGCTGTTTGCAACCCTTGACCCGACAATGCGATTGTTAAAATTACCATGCGGGCAACAAGTTATATTATCTGATACGGTTGGGTTTATATCTGATTTACCACACGATTTGGTTGCCGCGTTCCGTGCCACATTAGAAGAAGTCCAAGAAGCAGATGTGGTATTACATATCCGTGATTTATCTAGCCAAGAATTTGAAAACCACGGTACTGATGTGGTTGAAATTCTTGATGGTCTTGGCGTGCAAGAAAAAGACAAAAGTATTATTGAAGTATGGAATAAATCAGATACCTTGGATATGGAAGAAAAATCAATTATCCAAAATAAGTTAAGCACAAAAGATAATAAATTTTTATGTTCCGTATTAAATGAACATGGAATTGGTGATATCTTACAGGCAATTTCCGATGCATTACATAAAAATGA
>JBMZFW010000035.1:0-11692 GCA_049615605.1 Alphaproteobacteria bacterium
CCCGTTGTCCAAAATGCACCGGCTATTGCGCCGATAAAATTAAGTGGCGCCCAAGTTTTTAAAATTGAAAAATCAACACCACCCCTTTTGTAATGGCTTCGGCTTGATGAAATGGCTGTAAAGATAATACAGCTTAATGATGTGGCAATGGCAATATGAACAATTGAGCCATCAACCCCAAACATTGGTAAAAGGAAAATTAACATTGGAACCAGTATCGCACCACCGCCAAGACCAAAGGCACCAGCCACAACACCAGAAATTACAGAACATATTACAAAAACAAATATTTCAAACATAGATTTATATTACCCCAGTGGTAATATAAATGTAAATACAGTTTTATTATTTGTTGTTTTTAATTTTAATTGTCCGTCTAATTTTTCAGCAACAGATTTTGAAAAAACTAGCCCAATACCCGTTGAGCCTTTTTTATCTTTGTTGTTTTTCATTGCAACAAACATATCTTTTAAATTTTGCTTTGGAATTTTTTTATCATTGATTATTTCAATATGTAAATTATCTTTTTTAACAAAAGCATTTATATCAATCTTGCTATTTTTCTTTACTTCAATTGCATTGCGAATAACATTTGATATTGCACCTTGTAACAATGCGCTGTCTGTTTTAAACACACTGTTTTCTATATTCATATTTATTGTTGGATTATATCTTTCACTTGATGATTGCCACAGATATGATGCTTCATCAATAATATCTTTTACATTATGTTTTTTAATATTTAATTTACCAACGGTCATACTGCGAATATTTTTAATATATTCATCTGATTTAAGCGACATATCATATATTTTTTTAATTGCTGTTTTTTCCGTGTCCGTTATCTTTTTAACACCAATTAACATTTGAGCATAAGTTGAAATAACCGCAATTGAATTTTTGATTTCGTGGGCAATTACCCCTGCCGTTGTTTCGGCTAAGAAGCTTCGCTCAATACGGTTTAATTCATCAAGCTTTGTATTTGCTTTTTTAACATTAGCCAATAAAATATATCTGTCATAAAAACTTCTTCTTAACAATACGCTAAAATTATAAGAAACAAATATCACAAAAGATAAAACAAAAAAGTAAACCATTTCTTCGCTTGAATGAGAATGCAGTTCCAATCCGTGATGAGTATAATCCCAAAAGAATGCAATGTTTTGTACAACAGTTGATAAGATAAACAACTTAAACGGAATCAATAATAACACACCACGAATAACCGCATACAATGTTAAGATAGTAATTGAAACATCAAATGAATAATCAATATTAACATGTTCAGTTATCGTATGACTGTAAACAAACGGCATAAATGTTGATACAAATGTAAAAAAGTAAACCCAATTCATATATTGTTTAGTTTTTTGTTTAATCAAATAATAAATATTTACAACAACAATCATTACAGTGAATATTCTTGTTAAATATAATGCCATACCTTCTTTTAAAGATAAATAAGTAGAATCATAAATTGATAACAAAATATATATGCCTATTATTGATAAATACATAAACAATAATTTATTGCGAAATTCTTTTATTACATAAACCCAATATGATTTTTCAATTTTTGTATTAACAAAATCAGCAGTTATTTTATTGATTTTATTTTGATGCATTAAATCATGTCCGATATGCGTACTAAATCAGGCAATGATTTTGCCTTTAATTTTTCCATTATATGTGAACGGTGAACTTCCACCGTGCGGTATGATATATCCAGCTTTAATGCAACTTCTTTATTGCTTAGCCCCAGTGCCAATAATTTTAAAATATTTACTTCGTGCGGGGTTAATAAATGTGCATTGGCAAGCATATCAGCAACACGGGAACGATTTTCCCTTTCCGCATCATTTACACTTAATGCTTCAATTACCGCTTGGTATAATTTTTCATTGTTAAGTGGCTTTTCAAACAACGCAACACCACCCGATTTAATTGATTTAACCGCCCTTGGAATTGACCCTTTCCCTGTTATAAAGATTACTGGTAAAAGGTTGTCTTTTTTCTTTAATTTTTCTGTTAATAAATCCCCGTTCATTTCAGGCATTTCATAGTCGGTAATAACACAGCCAACCTGTGCAGGAACCAATTCGTCAAGTGCCTTTGTTGGTGAAGTAAATATTTTAACAGTTAATTTTTTTGATTCAAAAAATAATTTTAATGCTTCGGCAAGTTCCGCATTATCATCAATTATAAATAAATCTATTATTGGTTTTTCAGTCATTTTTTTATTATCTTTATTTTAATGATAACAAAAAAAATACTACAACCACAAGTTATTTTTTAAATACGGCAATTACTTCGGCGTGATCAGTATACATAAATTGGTCAATCGGCGTTATATCTGATACGCTGTATCCACCATCAAGTAATACTTTTGTATCTTTGGCTAATGCAATCGGATTACACGAAACATAAATAATTAATGGGCAATTGGAATCCGATAATTGGCTTACTTGGTTAAATGCACCACTTCGTGCAGGGTCAAGCACAACAACATCATATTTATTACATTCTTCTGTTATTAAGGGCTTTTCCGATAAGTCCCTTTCATAACCAGATACCTTTGGATTGATTGCTTTGTTTTTATTCATTTTGTCAATGGCAGGTTTGTTAATTTCAAAAGCATCAACCGTACCATAACTTACAAGCCCATATGAAAACATACCGCTTCCTGAAAATAAATCAGCAATTTTGTTATCGTCTTTTACTTTGTATTTTTCCAACAATGAAACAACCGTTTTAACAAGCTTTTCTTGCCCATCAATTGATGGCTGTAAAAAACCCGCTGGCGGTTGTGAAATATTGTGCCCTGAAAAGTTTACAATTAAATCAGATTTCACACACACTGGTTCCATAAATCCGTCCCAGTACCAATAAACACCTGTAATATTTAATTCATTTACCTTTTTAACAATTAATTCACGACCTTCAAGTTCAAGTGATTTATCGGTAAATGGATAAAATACAATTTCAATTCCGTTATCGCCTTTGGTTAATTGCATATCCATTTTTGTTGGTGCGTCAAATTCACTAAACACAGTAATAAATTCATTTGCTACTTTAAACAATTCTTCATCTAAGACATCACACGAATTAATTTTAACCACATTGTTTGATTGTATTTTATTAAAGTGAAGTGAATATTTATTTCCCGCCTTAATAATATTAAATCTTACCCTACGGCGTTTTGCATCAATCTGTTGAACTGGATTAATTTCCACATCAAGGTCTTGTGATTTAAAAGCCCCTGATATGTTTTTATGTTTTAATTTTGCTTGTTCATTTAAATCCATATGTTGTAATTTACAACCGCCACATTCAGTAAAGTGTTTACAAAATGGATCAATGCGAAAATCAGATTTTTCAATGATTGACAATATTTCTGCCAGATAACCGTCACCCCTTTTTTTGATTGGCTTAACAGTTAATTTTTCACCGGCAAGACCATACGGAATAAACAATAAATTACCGTCACCATCACGGGCAATACCATCACCCTTAACACCAACAGATTCCACCACAACATCTGTTGGGGGAATATTAATCTTTTGTTTTTTCTTGTTGAATCTTTTTCTCATATTAATAGCATACACAAAAAATTATTTTTAATGTTTAAAACTTTAAATAACAAGGTTTTTTGAGCGACGGCTAGTATTCTAGCCGAGACAGCAAAAGCGAAGTTAGTTAAAGGATTTAAACATTAAAACGGAAATGGAATACATCCCCATCTTGTACTATGTATGATTTACCTTCTTGTCGCATTTTACCTAGTTCTTTGGCTTTTGTTTCGGTACCACATTCAATGTAATCGTCATAAGCAATTGTTTCGGCACAGATAAAACCGCGTTCAAAATCACCGTGAATTACGCCCGCTGCATTTGGTGCGGTTGAGCCAACCTTTACATCCCAAGCGCGTGCTTCTTTTGGACCAACGGTAAAGAATGTGATGCGTGATAATAATTTATAACCTGCTTTAATTACGCGGGATAAACCAGATTCAGTTAAACCAAGTTCCGATAAAAACATTTGGCGTTCTTCTTCATCAAGTTGGGCAACTTCTTCTTCAATGTTTGC
This sequence comes from Alphaproteobacteria bacterium, assembly GCA_049615605.1. Lineage (GTDB taxonomy): Bacteria > Pseudomonadota > Alphaproteobacteria > JAQWUY01 > JAQWUY01 > JAQWUY01. Next base: position 4,087 of record JBMZFW010000035.1, read on the forward strand.
AGAAATAATTACACATTGTGCACCTTCTGCATCTGCCTTTTCTTGTACTTTGGCTGATAATGAATTACCTGTACTTGCAGATTCTTCGTCAACATTACAAACATATAATAATGGCTTACCTGTTAACAATGCCAATGACTTAAACATTTTTTCTTCGTCTTCTGTTATTTCAGTTTTACGGGCTGGAAGACCATTGTTTAATGTGGCAAGTGCCTTTTCAATCAACGCAAGTTCTTTGGCTGCGTCTTTATCACCGCTTTTTGCCCTTTTACCCATATTGGCAATTCTTTTTTCAAGATTTTCCATATCGGCAATCATTAATTCAGTTTCAATAATTTCCGCATCACGCAATGGGTCAACTGAACCTTCAACGTGGGTAATATCGCCATTTTCAAAACATCTTAACACATGGGCAATTGCATCTGTTTCACGAATGTTGGCAAGGAATTGGTTGCCAAGACCTTCACCTTTTGATGCACCTTTTACTAACCCTGCGATATCAACAAATTCAAGTTGATTGGCAATTACTTTTTCTGAATTATTTAATTCAGCAAGCTTATGTAATCTGTCATCAGGAACACCAACACGACCCGTGTTTGGTTCAATCGTACAAAATGGATAATTCGCACTTTCGGCTGATTGTGTTTGTGTTAACGCATTAAATAAAGTTGATTTTCCCACATTTGGCAAGCCAACGATTCCAACATTAAATCCCATTTTATACTCCTTAGTCTATGTTTGTATTAAGGGTTATTTTATTCATAAATTCCCCTTCGTTGTTTTCTATTAATAATTCACTGTAGCGTGATATTTCGTCATTAACTGAATCAATAATAATTTGTTCATCAGTTGTAAATTTTGACAATACATATCCGCTTACTTTGTTTTTGTCACCTGGGTGGTCAATACCAATCCTAACCTTAACATATTCTTTGCCTGCGTGTGCATCAATGCTTTTTAAACCATTATGCCCACCGTTTCCACCGCCTGCTTTTACACGAACTTTACCAGTTGGTAAATCAAGTTCATCATAAAACACAATTACATTTTCCAGTGGAATTTTAAAGAAGTTTACCGCTTGGCTTACACTTATACCAGATTTATTCATATAAGTTTGTGGCTTTAAGGCAATTACCTTTTCACCTTTGATAGTACCAGTTGCAACAAGACCATCATATTTTTTGTTATAGTCAGAAAAGTTATAGCGCTGGACAATATTGTCCAACGCCATAAATCCAACATTGTGGCGTGTATTTGTGTATTCGTTTCCAGGATTACCTAACCCTACAAGTAAAAACATCTTAACACCCACCTAAAGAAACAGAATTATTCTGATTTTTCTTCAGTTTCAGCTGCAGCAGTTGCTTCTTCTTCTTTACGAGCTTCTTCGTTTTCGTCAACTACTTCTGCATCTAAATCTTCATCAAGTTCAGCACCACGTGGAGCTTTAAGTGAAGCAAGTACAAAGTCACGATCTGTAATAGTTGGTCTTACGCCATCTGCAAGATCAACATTTGACATACGAATAATGCCACCGAATTTAACTTCTGAAACATCAACGATTAATTTGTGTGGAATAACACTTGCGCCTGCAAGTAATTCAACTTCACGACGTACGATTTGTAAACGACCACCCATTTTGATTGCATCGTTAACATCTTGTCCTTGGTATTCAACAGGTACAGATACCTTAACCTTAGATTTTTCATCAACGCGCATGAAATCAACGTGTTGAAGGCTATCTTTTACAACATGGAATTGTGCATCACGTGGTAATACTTTTTCAGTTTTACCATCAATATCTAATTCGTATACAGTGTTAAAGAACACGCCTGATTGCATTTCTTTCATAACCAAACGAGGGTCAATAGAAATAGTTTGAGGTTCTTGTTTAGCACCGTACACTACAGCCGGAACAGATTGTTCACGACGAACTGCACGAGCTGCACCCTTACCTGCTCGTTCACGCTTTACAGCTTTTAAAGTATTGTTTGACATTGGTTTTTCCTTTCGTCAGTCTTATTTCACGCACCTCCAGGGCGGTTGCGTGCCTTATTGATTCTCAATAAGAAACTGATAAATACGATAAAACGCAAGTTTTTGCAAGGAAAATCGTTATTTTACATCAAATAATTCAGAGATAGAACGCTCTTCATAAACACGGGTAATTGCTTCACCAATTAGTTCGGCAACTGATACGTGGCGAACCTTTGAATTTTGGCTTACGGCTTCTGACTTTTCAATTGAATCTGTTGATACAACTTCTTCAATTGCACTTTCCGTAATTCGTTGCATTGCTGGACCTGAAAATACACCGTGTGAAACATAGGCACAAACGCCTTTTGCACCGTTTTCAACAATTGCATTTGCCGCATTACAAAGCGTGCCGGCACTATCAGCCATATCGTCAACTAAGATACAATATTTATCTTTTACATCACCGATAATGTGCATTACTTCTGAAACACCTGCTTTTGGACGGCGTTTGTCAATGATTGCAAGGTCGGCATCTAGGTGCTTGGCAAATGCCCTTGCACGAACAACACCACCAACATCTGGTGATACAACGCAAAGCTTATCTTCGCCTTTAAGTTTTTCTTTAATATCTTTGATAAGAACAGGCATTGCAAATAAGTTATCCGTTGGCACTTCAAAGAAGCCTTGGATTTGTGTTGCGTGTAAATCCATTGTAAGAACACGGTCAATGCCCGCTGTTTCAAGCATACGCGCAACTAATTTCGCAGTAATCGGCGTTCTTGGACCGCTTTTTCTGTCTTGTCTTGCATAACCATAATACGGAATAACAGCGGTAATTCTTTTGGCTGAACCACGACGACACGCATCAACAGTTACCAGCAATTCCATTAAATTATCGTTTGTTGGGAATGATGTTGGTTGGATAATAAAGCAATCTTCACCACGAACATTTTCAAGAATTTCAACCCATACTTCTTGGTCGGAAAATCTTTTAACTTCTGCTTTACATAAATCAGTTTTTAAGTGCTTTGCAACTTTTTCAGCTAGTGTTCGGTTTGAATTACCAGATATAATTTTCATTGTTACCCCTACATCATTTATAAAAATATACTATGTTAATAGTTGTATAATTTTAAGTGATTTGAGTCAACATCGTTTATAATGAAATTATAGACAAATGGCAGAAATCTGCCTGCCATAGTCATTTTCTTTTTTATGAGTACTTCGTCTAAAGCTGTAAAACATTGATTCATCGGCATAAGTATCCGTATTATTGCTGTTATAAATAGAATCGACTGCCCCAATATTAAGGTCTTTTAAGCAATCAACAACAAACCCATTTAAATCAAATTGATATGAATTATTATTTGCGGAAAAATATTTATTATTGTCTTTGCTGTCATCCATAAAATTATCGTAAAATTCACTGCCAACTTCATAGCTTTGCTTGGCAATTAATGGACCAACAACTGCAACTGTGTTTTTTCTGTCCGCACCTAAATTAACCATTTCATCAACAACATTTTTCATTATATTGTCTTTTGCCCCACGCCACCCCGCGTGGGCACAACCAATTATTTGATTTTCAATATCGGCAAATAATATTGGCGAACAATCCGCACTTAATGCACCAATTGCCACACCTTTTACATTGCAAACAATAGCGTCTTTTTCTGGGGCATTTTTATAATCCCAAACCTTATCAGGGCTATCAATTACAGCCACTTTATTTGAATGTACCTGAAAACAAGTAAGAATATCATTACTGCCAAAATAATCCGCAACTATTTTACGGTTTTGTAAAACATTGTCTTTATCATCATTTGAACCAAGCCCCATATTTAAACCTTGGTATAAGCCAGATGAAACCCCACCTTGACGGGTGAAAAAACCGTGTTTTACATCTTGTAATAAATGGTGGCTGATTGGATTTATCATATTATCTTACCGAACGAATGGATAATCTTAACATATTTGCACCCAATATTACCATTGGTACACTTAACCATTGCCCCCAAGTTGTCCCGTGGGCAAGGTATCCTATAAATGCGTCTGGTTCACGAAAACCTTCCACAATAATACGGCTTATCCCGTATAACATCATAAATGTTCCTGTTATTAAGCCTTTAAATTTAAATCCATCATAACGAATTACCATTAACAATAAGACTATTAATAATAACAAACCTTCCAGTCCCGCTTCGTATAATTGACTTGGGTGGCGGGGCATATCACCCGCATTTGGAAATATTACACCCCACGAACCGTCCGTTGGGCGCCCCCATAATTCCGCATTTACAAAATTGGCAATACGACCAAAGAATAATCCAATTGGCACACTTACAGCAAAGGCATCACTAAACGCAAATAAATCAACTTTGTTGCGTTTTGCATAAACATACATTGCAATTGCCACACCCAATATTCCACCGTGGAATGACATACCGCCATTCATTATATAAAGTACCTCAATTGGGTTTAATAAATAATAACTTGGTTGATAAAATAAAACATAACCTAAGCGACCCCCAAGGATTATTCCAAGAACCGCCCAAGTAAAGAAATCATCTAATATCTTAGGACTTACAATATTGTTATATTTTTTTGCCAAATATGGCGTTAATTTAAACACACCCATTAATCCAACCACATAAGCGATTCCATACCAATGAACCTTTAACCCCCATAAATCTAGGGCAACTGGGTTAATATTTACAAAATTCCAAATCATATTTTTCTTTCCTTTAAAATTTATCTAAATATAACAGCTTATATATAAAGTATCCATAATATATTTTTGGTCGTTGTATATATTCAAAATGTCGTTTTTAAGATATAGTTTAAAAAAAAATTGACAAAGTTATATTTTTTTAATGACAACCCATTTTTTTCTATTTTATATTATTATCAATTATTAAATTTGCTTTTCATAGGGGGGAAACAAAATGTCAGAAGACGACTTAGACTTAAACTCATTAAACGACCAAGAACTTACGGAACAAATGTGGGATGACCTTTACGATGGTCTTGCAGACGAAATCGCCGAAGGTACAAAAATTTTATTAAGCCGTGGTTGGGAACCATACAAAGTTTTAACTGAAGCATTAGTTGAAGGTATGCGAATCGTTGGTGTTGACTTCCGTGATGGTATTTTATTCGTACCAGAAGTATTAATGTCGGCAAATGCAATGAAGGCTGGTATGGCTATCTTGCGTCCGTTGTTGGCTGAATCTGGTGCCCCAAGACTTGGTAAATTTGTTATCGGTACAGTAAAGGGTGATATCCACGATATTGGTAAAAACCTTGTTGTAATGATGATGGAAGGTGCTGGCTTTGAAGTTGTTGACCTTGGTATTAATGTTGATGTTGATATGTACCTAGAAGCACTGGAAGAACACAAACCAGAAATCTTTGGTATGTCTGCATTATTAACAACAACAATGCCATATATGAAAGTTGTTATTGATACGATGAAAGAAAAAGGTATCCGTGATGATTATATCGTTCTTGTTGGTGGTGCGCCACTTAACGAAGAATTTGGTAAAGAAGTTGGTGCAGATGCATATTGCCGTGATGCCGCAGTATCAGTTGATAATGCGAAAGAATTAATTGCAAAACGCGCTGCGTAATACAGCTTAAAAATTCAATAAAAGACAGCGGATTATATTTATTATAACCGCTGTTTTTTATTTAAGGTTAAGTTATGGAAAATATAAACGAAAATATTAACGATTGTAAAAATGGTAATTCTCTTGTCATTGCTTGTGGTGCATTGGCAAAAGAAATTATCCATATTCGCAATATTAATAATATGGACGATATATTGGATATTCAATGCTTGCCTGCCATATTACACAATGACCCAGATAAAATCCCACAATTATTAGAAGATAAAATCCTTGAAAACAAAGATAAATATGACAACATAATTGTTGGTTATGCCGATTGCGGTACGGGTGGATTAATTCATAAAGTTTGTGAAAAGCATAATGTGGAATTAATTGAAGGTGCCCACTGTTACGAATTTTTTGCAGGTACAGAAACCTTTAACAATTTACAAGAAAAAGAACTGGGAACTTTTTATTTAACTGATTATTTGGTAAGGCACTTTGACAGCCTTATTATCAAGGCATACAAACTGGATAAAATACCAGAAATGAAACAAATGTTATTCGGGCATTATAAAAAGGTTGTATATATGGCACAAACAGACGATAATATTTCAAATGAAAATGCAAAAAAATGTGCCGACTTTTTAGGGCTAAGCTATGAACGAATTATTACTGGTTTTGGTGAACTAGAAACTTTTATAAGAAAGGGAAAATAAAATGGCTGATATGATAATTGTATGGTGGAAAGATATTCCAGCACAGGTGATTGTAAAGAAATCACGCCGTGAACAATTCAAATATGTACTTGAGGAACGCTTTGAAAAAGCAATTGACCGTGCGGCAATGCGTGGTCGTGAAGTTGACACAGACGCATACCTTGCCGGCTTTGTTAAAAGCGAACCTGTGGCGGTGGAAGACGGCGACTTGCAAGCAATCGCAACTGCCAAAGGCAAGGAACTAGAAGCCGAATATACAGACGAAGTATTGGAACCAATAATCAAAAACAGCGGTGTTAAGGAATAAAAATGGTAAAAGTAACATTAAATGAAATTGAACAATCAACTAAAAAAGGCTTACTAGCCCACGGTGCTGATGAATGGGTCGCCCAAGAAATGGCAACAACTATTTGCAAGGCGGAATCAATTGGCAACCGTATTTGCGGATTATTTTATTATGAAAGCTATTGCCAACAATTGGTATCGGGTCGTGTAAAAGGCGATGTACAACCCGTTGTTTCAAATCCAAAACCAAGTGTTATTTCAGTGGACGCAAAATACGGTTTTGCCCAAACTGCATTTTTAAAAGGTATGCCAACTGCAATTGAAAAAGCCCGTGAAAACGGTGTGGCAACACTTGCCATTTGTCATTCACACACGGCAACATCAATGGGTTATTTCACAAGACAAATTGCAGAACAAGGTTTAATTGCACTTGGTATGACAAATGCTTCGCCTTGTGTTGCCGCACCTGGTGGTAAAACACCAGTTATTGGCACCAACCCTGTTTCATTTGCTGTACCAGATGGCAAAGGTGGGGTTGCAATGTTATTTGACCAATCAACAACAGCCGTTGCCAAAGGCAAATTATCACTTGCCAAAGCTGCGGGTGAAGACATTCCAATCGGTTGGGCATTGGATAAAGATGGCAACCAAACAACCGACCCATCGGCTGGACTTGACGGAACATTGGAAAGTTCTGGCGGATACAAAGGTTGGGGACTTGGGCTTATGGTTGAAATGCTTGCCGCTGGTATGACGGGCAGTATAATTAGCCGTGATGTTTCCCCATTAAAAGATGTGGAAGGTCCGCACCACGACTTGGGACAATTCTATTTAATCATTGACCCATCGGCACAACCTGAATTCTTTAATCGCCTTTCACAAATCCAAGATGGAATGAAAGCTGACAAAGGAACAAGAATGCCGGGTTCTTCATACAATCCAGCCAATGAAATTGAAGTCCCAGATGCAATGTGGGATAAAGTCAAAGAATTGGAAACAAAAGTATAAGTGGTAATA